>CANPET010000180.1 GCA_947573465.1 uncultured Eubacterium sp. | reverse complement strand
GGATAAAGTATTAGAACTTTACAAAATGTGTGGCAAAGAATTAAAAGGAAATGTGGCAATTAAGTTACACTCAGGAGAGGTTGGAAATCAGAATTTTTTAAAACCGGAGTTCTGGAAACCAGTGATTGATTATGTGGGAGGAACTGTTGTAGAGTGTAATACAGCATATGATGGAGAGCGAAATACAACGGAGAAACATATCAGAACCATTAAAAAGCATGGATGGGACGAATACTTTGATGTGGATCTTATGGATGCTGAAGGTCCGGATTTGGAATTGGAAATTCCTAATGGAAAGGTAATTAAAAAGAATTATGTGGGAAAGAATATAGAAAAGTATGATTCTATGTTAGTGCTATCACATTTTAAAGGGCATCCAATGGGAGGATATGGTGGAGCATTAAAACAGTTATCAATTGGTGTTGCATCATCATATGGTAAGGCATACATTCATGGAGCAGGTGTGCCAGAGGAAATATGGACGGCAGATCATGATTCTTTCCTTGAGTCTATGGCAGATGCAGCAGGTTCCATTGTAGATTATTTTGATAAAAACTTGGTCTATGTAAATGTAATGAAAAATATGTCTGTAGATTGCGATTGTTGTGCGGTGGCAGAAGACCCGTGTATGGATGATATTGGAATATTGGTTTCACTTGATCCGATTGCGATTGATCAGGCGTGTATAGATTTGGTTTACCATTCTGATGACCCGGGTAGAGATCATTTAGTGGAACGTATTGAAACGAGAAACGGAGTACATACCATTGAGGCAGCAGCAGAACTGGGATATGGTAGTAGAGAATACGAACTTGTGGAAGTATAATAGTAAAAAAGTGTGTTGCTTAATCTAGAGATAATGCAACACACTTTTTTCTATTAAATACTATTTATTTTGCAAGAAATTCTTTGAGGCTTTCAAGATGTTCCATTCCTTCTTTACGACCAACATCATATAGGGCTTGTAATTTTTTCGGATTTCGTTCTGTACGACCAATCGTAATTGGCTCTTTTGGCTGAATAATATAAACTTCACCAAGAGAGTCCATTTCCTTTAAATCATCTAATGTTTGATTATATATTTGGTGGCGGATTTCCATGTCATGAACAAGATTTGGATATTTTCGTCCCATTTTTAGTTTGATCAATGGAAGGCTGCTACTTTTCTTTTTTCTGTAACCGTTATGCTGTGTTAAAACTACAATATTTTTTGCATATCCCATTTTTCGAAATTGATGAATCGGAATAGGGTCGGATATACCACCATCAAGCATTTGTATTCCGTCAATTTCAACAGTACGTGAAACCAATGGCATGGATGCTGAAGCACGGTACCATTCAATATCGGTACTGTCACCGCTAGGACATAAGTGGTATATGGGTTTTCCCGTATTGATATCTGTTGTAACAGCATAGAAATCCATAGGATTATTTTTGTATGTTTTCGCATCAAATATATCTAGTTTGTTTGGTAATTCGTTATAACAGAAATCAGCTCCATACAAGTCTCCGGTTTTGATAAGGGAGCGCAGTCCCACATACCTTGGATCTCGGGAATATTTTAAATTATATCGGATGGTACGACCGATTTGTTTGGATTTAAAATTGCAGCCAAATATGGCGCCGGCAGAAACACCAATGGTGCCATCAACTGTAATATTATTTTCCATAAAGATATCTAGAATACCTGCAGTGTACATGCCACGCATGGCACCGCCTTCTAATACAAGTCCTGTTTTCATTTTTATTTTCTCCTAGTGAATTACAAAGGTTTAATTGTGTATTTATAAAATATAATATGGCAATAAAAAGAGAACCTATGTATGATATTTAGTCAATAGAGTTCTCTTTTATTTATACAATTTTTTATTTAATTATTGGAAGATGGTATATAAGGAATTAATGCTCCGGCTACATTGGAGATTGGCATTGTCTGCAGCCAGACTTTTCCAGGACCGGTTACAACCGTGTTAAATAAACCTTCACCACCTAAAAATTTATTCTTTAGACCAGGGACAGTCTGAATATCCATCTGACAGCTTTCTGTCATGGCAGCAAGATGTCCGGTATCAATGACAATTTGTTCACCGGCTCTTAACTCATGCTCAATAACATGCCCGTCAAATTCGGCAAAAGCTAATCCGTTACCAGAGATTTTCTGCATAATAAATCCTTCACCACCAAAGAAACCAGAACCTAATTTCTTTCTGAAATGCATTGATAATTCAACACCTGATTCAGAAGCAAGAAAAGCTGATTTCTGCATAATCATTGCATTGCCAGGTGTGATTTCAAAAGCTTTAATAGAACCAGGAAAACTGGATGCAATGGCAATCATACCATCGGTACGTTCTGATGTATATATATTCTGAAAAATCGTATCACCGGATAAGGCTCTTCCGAACATTTTACCAAGCCCACCGCCAGTGGTTTCCATTTTCATGTTTGGTGACATCCAAGCCATTCCGCCACCTTCTGTAATAATTTTTTCACCAGCTTCTAACTCGCATATAACAACTGGTAATGTTTCACCTTGAATTGTATATTTCATTTTTTTCCCTCTTTGGTAATTATATTTTGTTTTTAAATCATTGCATTTGTCTATTATTTTAATAATACCACATTTATTAGGTGATTATCTACAAGGAATTTGGAGATGTTAGAAAAATAATGAATACTGTGACTTTTGTTGTATTGCACAGGAAAAATATTATTTTTTCTTTTCTTTTGTTGGAGTGTTTGTGTGATTCTCTTGTGTGGAAGGGTCTTGTTTTTGTTTATCGCTGACCTGACTTCCATCATGTTCCATATGGTAATTGTCTTTATATATTAATTTCGAAATTGGAACAATTTCATATCCTTTTTCCTGCAAACCTTCGATCACCTTAGGCAGTGCTTCAGCAGTGTATTTTGCACCGTTGTGCATTAGGATAATAGAACCATTTTTTAAATCTTTGTGGTTTAGTACGGTGTTGACGATGGCATCTACACCATAGTTTTTCCAGTCCAAGCTGTCCACGTTCCATACAAATGCAAAGTATGATAAATAAAGGCAATTAACATAGATATAGATGCGTCTGGTAATGCTAGACGCTTTTTATATAGGTTGAGCTATCGACCATAAACGGGCTTTTGTATATCATTTATAGGGAGCTGAGAACAACAGCTCCCTAATCTCCCAAAATGTTGCAAGAGAGAAAGGAGAAATTGTATGGGAAAAGTTATTGCAGTAGCAAATCAAAAAGGGGGCGTGGCAAAAACAACCACAACATTTAATTTAGGGTACGAATTAAAAGAAAAAGGAAAAAGAGTTCTTTTAATTGACTATGATCCACAGGGGAATTTATCACTGGCTGCAGGAATTAATAATGAGGAAGTCCAAGGAATAACGGAACTGATGCAGCTGGAAAGGGAAGATGATCCATTACCGGAAATAGAGGATGTGGCAATAAAATATCATGGTCTTGATATTATTCCATCTAATCTGGTTTTGGCTACAGAGGAAATTAATTTAGTAAACGCTACATGTAGAGAGTATATTCTAAAAGCGGTAATTGACGAGTACAAAGATGAATATGATTATGTATTGATTGATTGTGGACCGACTTTGGGTATGCTCTTAATTAATGCCTTAACAGCGGCAGACAGTGTTCTGATTCCGGTAGAACCGACAGATTTTTCAATAAAGGGGTTATCGTTGCTATTGGAAAGTGTTGCAAGAACAATAAGAAAATTAAATAAGAAACTTAAGGTGGAAGGTATCATTTTTACAAAGGTTGATACGAGGACAAATGTATGGGCATCCAGCATAAAAGATGTAAAAGAAGTATATGGCGCTTTAAATATTTTTGAAACAAAAATACCATTAAGAGTTGCAGCTGAAAAAGCAAATAAAAGAAATGTACCAATTAGAGAATTTAATAAGAAAGATGATTCGGGGGTTGCATATGAGAGATTGGCGATGGAGGTGATGGAGAATGAGTAATTTAAAAGGATTAGATGCTATCTTTGGAACAGCCAAAGAAGTAGAAAAAGAAATTGTGGAAATAAGCATATCTTCCCTGGTTGATTATCGAAAAGGAAACTTAGGAAAAAACAGGTACAGTAAAGAAGACATGGACGATCTGACAGAGTCAGTTAAAAACTTTGGTGTAATTCAGCCTTTAATTGTCCGGCCAATTGGAAATGAAAAATATGAAATATTATTGGGGCATCATAGAAAGGATGCAGCGAAAAGAAATAAACTTCAGACAGTACCATGTATTGTTAAAGAGTTAGATGATGATCAGGCAGAGTCGTGGGTGTTTTTAAACACAAAAGAACAACTTGGTTGGTAAAGAAAAAAAAAAGTAAAAAAAAAATATTTATATTTAAATGAATTTTTTA
>CANPET010000179.1 GCA_947573465.1 uncultured Eubacterium sp. | reverse complement strand
TCTCTGCCGCGACTGTATCCGGACGTTCTGTATATCGAAACTTTGGAAAAGGATTAAACCAATGTCCTTTGTGTAGACACTCTGATAAGCTTTCCTGATTCATTGGCAGGGCATCCGCATCAATTTTACTTAATTGTTCCTTAATATAATTCAGCAATTTTTTATCAGCTCTACCATTCATATAACAAATCGCAATATCTGTTCTGGAAGTTTTTCCCACACGGACAACTTCACACATATATTCAGGATCCCTGATTCTACGTCTGATTAATGCAGTATTCATCAATAATGTTTCTACAAAACCATCCCTGGAACCTCTTAAAACCTTATATTTCTCCGGTTCTGCTACATTTCTGGCAGGATAATTTCTAACATCCACAAGCATTGCTTTGTCATATCCATCTACCATAAGACATACTACACCGGATAGCAGTGATGTTAATACATTATATTTGTCATTATATAAATCAATCTGAATATATGGAATTTTATCATCTGCAAAATCTTCAACATTTTCTGGCAGTTCTTCTTCTTTCATATTACAGAAAAATTCCTGAACCTTTTGTATTGTATCACTATTGCAAAATCCATTAATATAATACATAGCACATTGCCGGTTCTCGATTTTGAAACTTCTCTTTAAAATATCAAAACTTTCATTGATATGAAGAATCCTGTCCAACTCTTTTTCGTTATTTTTAATATTTTTTGTTATAAAATTTTCCATAAAAATACCTCACACTACTTTATAGTGTGAGGCAATATTATTAAAATATTCATATCTTTTTTAATTGTTTATTTGATTTCTTCAATAACTTTCTTCGGACATTTTTCTACACATGTTCCACAATTCTGACATTTATCCTGCATAATTTTTGCCAGATTAAATTCAAAATCAATCGCTTCATGAGGACAGTTTTTCGCACATAATCCACAGCCGATACACCCTGCACTGCATGCCTGCATCACATCTCTTCCTTTGTCCTTAGAACTACACTTTACCATATATTTTGTATCATAAGGAATAATGGAAATCAGATTTTTCGGACATGCTTCCACACACTTTCCACATGCCTTACATTTTTCTCTGTCTACGACAGCCTTTCCATTTTCAATATGAATCGCATCAAACTCACAGACCTTCACACAGGAGCCAAGTCCCAGACAGCCATAACTGCATGCTTTCGCTCCTCCTCCCGGAATATTGACTGCATCTTTACAGGACATATTTCCATGATAAACATATTTATCTTTTGCTTTGTCACAATCACCGGAGCAGGCAACATATGCCACTTTTTTTACAATATTTGCTTCTACTCCAACGATTTCTGCGATTTTCTTTGCAACCTCTGCGCCCCCTACCGGACATGCTCCGGGATCACTTTCTCCTTTTGCTATGGCAGCAGCCAATCCATCACATCCCGGATAGCCACATCCTCCACAGTTATTTCCCGGAAGAACTTCTCTGATTGCCGCTTCCTTTTCATCCACCTGAACTGCCAGAAACTTACCTGCAATTCCAAGTACAATACCAATTATCAATCCAACGCCACCTACAATCATAATAGCATATAAAATACCTTGCACTGTGGCGCTTACTGCTAATATTCCCATGTCTTACCTCCTTATATCACGCCGGTAAAACCGGTAAATGCGATTGCCATTAAACCTGATGCAAGAAGAACCATAGGTGTCCCCTGAAAGGCCTTTGGAATATTATTATTCTCTGACTTTTCTCTGATTCCTGCTAAAATAACAATAGCAATCAAAAATCCTACCGATGTTCCAAGAGAACTAGCCATGCTCTCTCCAAAACCATATCCACTATCTATGTTAGAAATGGCAACACCAAGAACTGCACAGTTTGTTGTAATCAGCGGCAGGTATACGCCAAGCGCTTCATACAATGGTTTAATAAATTTCTTTAATATCATTTCAACCAATTGTACCAATGCCGCAATTACTAAAATAAAGACAATCGTCTGTAAATACTGCAATTTGAAAGGAACAAGTAACGCATAATAAAGTCCATAAGTTACAGCAGATGCAATCATAATAACGAAAATAACCGCTGCTCCCATTCCTGCCGCTGTATCTGTTTTTTTCGATACACCGATAAAAGGGCATAAGCCTAAAAACTGACTAAGAACTACATTATTTACTAATGCAGCCGCAACTGCAATTAACATACAATTCACCATTTACTTATCCTCCTTTTCCGGTTTCTCACATTTATCAAAGCTGGCACAACCTGCGCATCCTGCACACCCTTCTTCACAATGAAGTTTTCTAGGTTTCTTACCTTTGCTGATTCGAATCTGATTTTGAATAGCAATCAAAAATGCCAATACAAAGAACGCTCCCGGTGCCATTACAAAGATACCAATTCCATCCCAATATGGAATCTTCATGCCAAGAATGGTTCCTGCGCCTAAAATTTCTCTGAATCCACCAAGCAATGACAATGCAATCGTAAATCCAAGCCCCATTCCAATTCCGTCAAAAACAGACAATATCACAGAGTTCTTTGAAGCATAACTTTCTGCTCTTCCTAAAATAATACAGTTTACAACAATCAACGGAATATAGATACCCAATGCACTGTTTAAAGATGGAAGATATGCCTGTAATAAAAACTGAAGAATTGTAACAAAACTTGCAACAATTACAATATATGCCGGCACACGGACACCATTTGGAATAATCTTTCGAAGCAGTGAAATCACCATGTTGGACATGACAAGCACTGCCATGGTACTAAGTCCCATTCCCGCACCATTCATCAATGATGATGTAACCGCAAGTGTCGGACACATTCCAAGAACCAGAACAAATGTAGGATTTTCTTTGATAATTCCGTTATATAATCTCTCAAATATCTTTCCCATTATCTGCCACCTCCTGTAATATAATCTACACAGTAAATAGCTGCATTCACACCATGGGTTACTGCATTTGTCGTAATCGTGGCACTACTGATAGCATCAATCTCATTATCGCTTTCTGCTCCACTTTTTTCATATACAAAGTAATCTACTTTTTTATTTTGAAACTGTGACTTAAAGCTGTCTTCATCAGCTTTCATACCGAGTCCCGGTGTTTCGCTTAAAGATAAAAATGAGATTCCCATAACCGTACCATCTTCTTTAATACCTACTGTCATCTGCAAAGAACCTGAATAGGCTTCTTTGTCTGTTACCGTCACGATATATCCCAAATTCTTTCCTTCTTTATTTTTTGCCAGAACGACCTCATCCACTTCGCCACTAAAAGCCTTAATGGTCGAAATATTATCTGCCTTCTCGTTTTCTTTCATTCGATTTTCAATATATTTCGCACACTCATTATCAATTTTCACATTTTCAAAACCATCCATGCCGGGCATAACAGACTCATAAGCAGAGAGTTTTGTTTTTTCCTCCTGGTCTGCTCTGGCATCTGATGTAACATTATAGACAAATCCCAAACCTAAACCGGCAACCAAGGTAATCGCAAATAATATCAATGTATTCTTTACTATTTTAATCATATTATCTGCCCCCTTTCTTTTTAACAATACCGAATGCTTTTGGAATGGACCATTTTTCAATTAATGGAACTAACAGATTACAGAAAATAATCGCATAAGAAACACCCTCTGCTGTATTTCCAAAAGTTCTAAATATTGCTGTCAAGAGACCTAAACAAATTCCAAAGATATATCTTCCAGTCTTTGTGATCGGTGATGTAGAATAATCTGTTGCCATAAAGAATGCACCAAAAATCAATCCACCACCACATAAATGCATTGCTAAAAAGTTCATATCTGTACTACCGTTAAATAGCATAATACAAGCAGCAAACACTACAATATATGTAAGTGGTATTCTTAAATCTATAATTTTTCTTACAGTAAGGTATAACGCACCAATCAATAATGCGATAATGCTAGTCTCTCCGATTGTTCCTGCGTGTGTTCCAACAAACATATCTAACAGTGAAGAGGAACTCTCGCCAATATTCTTTAACGCAGTCAGAGGTGTCGCACTGGTTGCGGCATCCACACCACTGACATCTGCCGGATAAAAGGCTGTCATATTTCCTGCAAAACTAAGCATCAGAAAACATCTGGCACCAAGTGCAGGATTCATAAAGTTCTGACCTAGCCCACCAAATAACTGTTTTACAATAATAATGGCAAATGCGCCACCTAATGCTGCTTTCCAGTATGGAAATGTACAAGGGAGATTTAATGCTAAAATCATACCCGTAACAACAGCACTTAAATCAAAGATGCTGACAGGATTATCTGTAATCTTGTTATAGATGTATTCTGACGCAACACAGGTAATCACAGTGATTAAAATCAATAATGCTGAATGAATACCATATTTGATTCCGAATAAGTTACTATAATTATAAATTCCAAA
>CANPET010000178.1 GCA_947573465.1 uncultured Eubacterium sp. | reverse complement strand
CATTCTGCAACAAATTATGAGTGTTACAAAGGTCTTCACTCCAGTTTTAACAGTATGAATATGTTTGAGATTAATCATTCACTTCTTCGTCAGTTTGGACCGGAGCAATGGACACTGTATCGTGGAAAACATTTATTGAATTTTGTGGATAACCATGATGTGACCAGAATCGCAAGTATTTTATCGAATGAAAGGCATTTACCGTTAATCTATGCATTAATGTTTGGAATGCCTGGAATACCATGTGTTTACTATGGTAGTGAATGGGGAGTTAAAGCGGATAAAAGTCAGGGTGATCCAGCGCTTCGCCCAAGTTTTGAAACTCCAGAATATAACGAACTGACAGAATTCATTTCAAAACTGGCAGAGGCTAAAAAATCCAATAAGGCTTTAAATTATGGAGATTTTACATCAGTTGTTTTAACAAATAAGCAGTGTATTTTCAAAAGAACAGTTGATGGTGAAAGTGTTTATGTATGTATTAATGCAGATGAAAATGACTATAAAGCATACTTTGAATTAAATAATATTCAGGTTACAGATTTGATTTCAAGTGATATAATTAATATTGATGATGGATTCAATATGCCGGCATATAGCGCATATTGGTTGACACATAATAATTGATCCCATAGAAAGGAAGTAAATAAAATGGAAAACAAATTAGTTCCTGTAACATTACTTACAGGGTATCTAGGTGCAGGAAAAACAACATTATTAAATCAGGTTCTTACCAATCAAAAAGGATATAAGGTAGCTGTTATTGTAAATGATATTGGGGAAGTAAATATTGATGCTTCATTAATAGCAAAAGGTGGACAGGTTACACAAAAAGACGAAAATCTTGTACCATTACAGAATGGTTGCATCTGTTGTACATTAAAAGTAGATTTGATTAATCAGATTATTGATTTAATTAGAACAGGTAGATTTGATTATATTTTGATTGAGGCAAGTGGTATTTGTGAACCAATTCCAATTGCACAATCAATTACCATGTTAGATGGTTCTTACGATAAAAAAGCAAAAATTGCAAGATTAGATAATATTGTATCTGTTGTGGATGTTGCCAGAATGGCAGATGAGTTTGGTTGTGGCGAAAATCTTGTAAAAGATGATATTGATGATGAAGATATTGAGAATTTATTAATTCAGCAGATTGAGTTCTGTAATACCATCATTTTAAATAAAGTTGATACTGTTTCAAAAGAGCAGCTTGAAAAAGTAAAAGCAATTATTCGTACATTGCAGCCAAAAGCTGTCATGTTTGAAACAAATTACGGACAGATTGACGTGGATGAGATTCTAAATACAAATCGTTTTGATTTTGAAGAATCAAGTATGTCAGCTGGTTGGATTCAAGAATTGGAAGCTTTTGATGCAGAAGAGGCAGAACATCATGAAGAACATAGCCATGATGAAGAACACGAGCATCATCATGAAGGACATGAACACGAACATCATCATGATGAAGAGCATGACCATCACCATCATGATGAACATGAGCATGAAGAGCATCATCATGGACATGGACACCATTGTCACCATCATCACCACCATGGAGAGGGTGAAGTGGAAGAGTATGGTATTGGTTCTTTTGTTTATTATAGAAGAAAACCTTTTGCAAAAGAAAAATTTGAAGATTGGTTAGATACTATGCCAAAGACAATTATCAGAAGCAAAGGTATTATTTGGGCTGCTGAAAACAATAATGATGCGTATATGTTTGAGCAGGCAGGTAGACAGATTAATATTGCTAATGCAGGACAGTGGGTAGCAACAGCGCCTAAGAGAGTTCGTGATAAAATGATGAAGGAAGACCCTACACTTGTTGCAGATTGGGATGAGGAAGTAGGCGACAGAATGATAAAGGTTGTGTTTATTGGCCACAATATGGACAAGGAAGCGATCATTAAATCACTGGATAAATGTCTGGCGTAATAGAGATAAAATGAAGAAAGGTTCTCTAAAGTGTGGATTTAGAGTAGGAATATCCCATAAAATAAGTGTGTAAGTACGGTATAAACTTACACACTTTATTTTATATTTTCGTTTATTTCTTTATCACAGAAAATCTTAAATAATATTCGGTCGATATAATGCGTATGCCTTTCCTACAATCGTACAATCATCGACAATAATCGGGTCCATATCATCATTTTCAGGTTGTAATCGAATATAACCATTTTCTTTATAAAATCTTTTCACAGTTACAGAATCATCGATTAGAGCAACGACAATATCTCCATCCTTTGCGGTATTTTGTTTCTCGATAATCAGATAATCCCCTTCAAAGAAACCAACATTAATCATACTGTCTCCATGAACTTCTAAGATGTATGTCTCTCCATTTGGCATGAATTCTGCCGGAAGAGAAAAGTAATCTTTAATATTCTCAACAGCAAGTAATGGTTCACCGGCTGCTACACGACCGATAACAGGAATATTTACCATTTCTCTTCTAGTTAAAGCAAATTCATCATCCATAATTTCAATAGCACGAGGTTTTGTAGGATCACGTCTGATAAAACCATTCTCTTCTAAAGTATTTAAATGAGAGTGAACAGAAGAAGTAGAACGAAGTCCAACCTTTTCACAAATCTCCCGAACTGTAGGAGGATATCCTTTTGCAAGAATTTCTTCCTTAATATAATCTAATATCTGTTGTTGTTTTGTACTAATCTTTCCTGGCATAGAATCCCTCCGTATTAAAAAAATTTAAAAAATATAGTTTTTTTGCTTCAAAGTACCAATTAATGTACTGTGCTTATGATAATATTACCACAGTTAAAAACAAAGCGCAACAATTTTTCGAACAAATATTCGAATATTTGTTGACAAACGTTTGTTCGGATGGTAATATTATTATAACAAACACGAACAAGCGTTCTGAAAGAATTCATATAAATATATTACACAGGAGGATTTAATTATGAATACAGTCAGAAGAAACGTAAAAAGAGCAAGAATTGCACAGTTAAGAAAGAGATTATTTTTATCAGGAGCGGTTATCGCAGTACTCTTTATAATGTTATTAACAATTACAGGTTTAAAAGATGTGAGTGCTACCAACAACAGCGAGAACCCTGTTTATAAATACTATACTAGTTATGAAATTCAGCCGGGAGATACGCTTACATCAATAGCGCAAAAATATACAGTAAATAGTAATGTTTCTATTGCTGAATATATCCGTGAAGTAAAAAAGAATAACAACTTAGTCACTGATAAAATAACCAGTGGAAATTATATTGTTATTTCATATTATTCAGATGAGTATAAATAAAGCTTGTCTTTATATTTATACATTTTATATCCTTAGCCGCAAATGAAATGACACGCACATTGTTTCATTTGCGGTATTTTGTATTTTTATATATGTACAATACAAAAGTTAGTCTTTTCTTAATTTTACGGCATTTCTAGCTTTTCTACGACGTTCATCTTCAATGGCAGCATAATGTTTTTTTGTTGTATTTACATCTTTATGCCCTAAAACATCAGCTACTAAATAAATATCACCGGTTTCTTTATAAAGGGCAGTACCATAGGTACTTCTCAATTTATGTGGGGTTATTTTCTTTAAGTTTGTAACTAAAGAAGAATATTTTTTTACAAGGTTTTCTACAGCACGTACACCGATTCTTCGTTTTTGCAAGGAAAGAAATAGTGCATTTTCATCACCGGTCACAGGAACAATCAATTTTCTTTCTTCAATATAATCTAACAAAGCCTGTTCGACTTCTTCACCAAAATAAACAACTGTTTCATTTCCACCTTTCCGCCTGATTTTAATTCCTGAATTTTTAAAGTCAATATCTGTAATATCAATTCCTACACATTCAGATACACGGATACCGGTTCCAAGAAGCAGTGTAAGAATAGCCATATCTCTTGTCTTTGTTTTGGCATGAAAATTTTGCTGCGATTTTGTTAGTTTATCTCCCGTTTCTACTTCATCCAGTAAGATGCTTACTTCATCGGTATCTAATCTGACAATCTCTTTTTGATGGATTTTTGGCATATCCACAATAGAAGCAGGATTGGTCTGGATGGCTTCTTTTTTATAAAAATAACGATATAATGTGCGAAGGCAAGCCAACTTTCTCATAATACCACGTTCTTTATTGGTATGTTCTACACCATCTTCAGTCACATAATATTTTAAATAATCTAAATATTCTTCAATATCTGTTGCAGTAATTCTGTCTAAAATACTTATGGGTAAATCACGGAGTTCTTTATTTTTCACTTCGGGATTTTCAGCTTTCAAATAATTAAAAAATACAACCAGATCATAGCCATATGCGATTCTTGTTCTGGAAGAAGTAGTAGACTCTATTCCTCTAAAAAATTCTCCACAAAATCTTGGAAGTTGTTTTTGAAGTTCTCTTAGTTTTAGTTCATTTTTTATAATTACCTGCTCATGG
>CANPET010000177.1 GCA_947573465.1 uncultured Eubacterium sp. | reverse complement strand
GTAGCGTCAACTACATACCATTTTCTTTCAATATCTGCTGGACTAGCCATATATGTTTTCATTGGTTTACCTCCTGAAATTTTGCTTAACTAAAATTAATTTGTTCTCATGTCCGTACCGGGGCTTTGGCTAGGGCACAAAAACCAACGTGCATAACACGTCACAATAAAACAGATTATACAATAAATAGAAAATCATGTCAAATAATTTTTTATAATTCTATCAGAAATTTTTGCGTATGATATTCATTGTAAAAATGCACACGAAAAGCACTCCCTGCACTTCTAGACTTTTCTTTTATCCACCGCATGGCAGTTGTAACCACTATAAGATAACGCATAATATTTCTTATAATCTTTTGCTCTCGCAAATAATACATCATAAACCTTTCCATCAAGTTCCATCCATGCATGCGACGTATCATGAGCCACATATACGTTTTTATATCCACACTCATGCACTAAAAATGCCAATGCAGCTGCCTCTGATACACAACATCCATCACCATGATTAAAAATATCATTTGCAAAATCAACTTCCCAGCCTTTTTTCTTATAAATAGAATTTAAAAACCGATATCTTTTATACGGAGCCTTTGCCACCCAGTCAAAACATTTCCGTAGTTTTTCTTTCTTCGTGTCTGACGGATTACAAAGTTTTTCCATCTGTTTTCTCGCTTTTATCATTGTCTGAATCTTTTTTATATACTCATCTTTATTTTTAGCTTTCCCATCTTTACCAATATAGACTCCGTCAACTCTGCGGTTCTTTGCCATCTTCCCATTACTGCGGTTAAAATAATAATAATTTCCTTTCCGCTTTATCCAGCCTTTTGTCATGACTCCGTTCTTATTAAAATAATAAGTTCTCTTTCCCAGTTTTAAAAACTTACCTTTCACATATTTTCTTCCCTGCTTGTAATATGTATTTCCCTTCTTTTCTACAAACTTACCTTCCTTCTGTAATTGCTTTCCCTTAGGCACTTTTTTTCTAAAAGGCTTCTTTATATTCTGATTTGCTGCAGCTGCCGTTGTCCCCTGTTCTGTTGCAACTGTCGATGTTCCCTGACCTGCTGCAGTCGTTTCCTGTTCTCTTACTGTTGCTGCAGATGTCATTGTAACCATTCCTACACTACAGATAATCACCCAAAATACAATAATATTATGTAGAACTCCTCTTCTTCTCATCTTTCTTCTCCTAACTTCTAGCAAAATATTTTTCCGTAAAATAAAATGACAGGTATCACCATTCATCTCTGGCAATCCTGTCTTATGATTTATAAGATTTTGACTTTGATGTTAATGTGATACGTTTTCGTTAGATATCGTAGCACCACAGCACATCAAAGGCAATGTTTTCTTTATTAAATTTCCCTTACATTTCTGTTACAAAATTAACAATCTATTCCTGATACTCAATACCAATAAGCGTCAATCCCCTTGCTGGAGCTTTCGGTCCTGCTGCATATCGGTCCTTCACTTCAAGAATCTCTTTTACATGTTCCGGCGGGTATACGCCCAACCCCACTTTCATTAATGTTCCCACAATAATTCTTACCATATTATAAAGAAAACCATTCCCACTAATCCGAATGCTGATAACATCATTCTCTTCTTTAATATCCAATGTATAGACTGTTCTGACTGTAGTCTTCACCTGACTGCCTGCTGAACAGAAACTTGCAAAATCATGCTCTCCCACAAGATACTCTGCCGCCTTCCTCATCAATTCCACATCAAGCGGCATGTATACGAAGTGCGTATACAGTCTCAGCATTGGGTCTGGAAATCTCCGGTTTAATATTTTGTACTCGTATGTTTTTGTACTGTCACAATATCTTGGATGAAAGTCTTCCGGTACTTCCTCAGACTTTTGGATTCTGATATCATCCGGCAGCCTTTGATTAAGTGCAAAAGAAATCTTTTCTGCCGGAATTCTTGTCTCCGTATCAAATACCGCCACATTTCCCATAGCATGCACACCGGAATCTGTTCTGCTTGCACCAATGACTGCAATCTCTTCTCCCAGCAGACTGCTTAGTTCTCTATTAATAATCTCTTCTACCGTTATTCCATTAATCTGAACCTGCCAGCCACAGTAATTGGTTCCATCATATGAAATAATTAATCTGACTCTCTTCACTATCTTTATCCAACTCTCTTTCTCTTGGCACATAAAAACTGCCACATATTTACAATCCTACAAATAATTAGCCCCAAGAACCACAGCTATCATCACCGCATAACTTCCATATGCAATATAATCTCTTCTCACATATTTCAGCGGTTTCATTTTTGTCCTCTCTCCACTGTGATAACATCTAGCCTCCATCGCTGTTGCCAAATCCAATGCTCTTCGAATAGAAGAAATGAACAATGGTATCAAAATCGGAATCAGACTTTTTGCCTTCTGTAAAATATTTCCCGTGTCAAACTGTGCTCCTCTGGCTTTCTGGGCTTTTGTAATCTTATCCGTCTCTTCCATCAACGTGGGAATAAACCTGAGCGCCAACGACATAATCATCGCAATCTCATGTACAGGAAATTTTATTACTTTCAAAAATCCAAAAGCTTTCTCCAGACCATCTGCCAGATCATTTGGTGTGGTTGTTAATGTCATGATAGATGTACAAATCACCAAATATACTAATCTGATTGCAATAAATCCACCTTTCATTAATCCTTCTTTTGTTATTGTAAAAATCCAAAATTCCACCAGCACATGGCCCGGTGTTAAAAATACATTCAACACCGCACTAAAAAGCAAAATAAATAAGATTCCCCGTACACCCTTTATCAGCTTTCCAAAAGGAACTTTGGACGCCTTAATAATTGCTGCCATAAAAACTGTAAAAAGAGCATATCCCCAAACGTTTTTTATCATAAATAAAAGCACGATGAGAACCATCGTTCCAAACAATTTCACTCTTGGGTCTAATTTATGTATGATTGAATTTTCAGGATAATATTGTCCAATTGTTATATTCGCCATGTTACCTTCCTAAACTTTTCAAAATGTTATCTTTTGCTTCCTCAATATTGATTATTCCCTCATCTACATCCAGTCCATTTTCTTTTAACTGATGCATGATATAGGTAATCTGTGGGGCTGCCAGCCCTATTTTCTCCAATTTCTTATAATGTTTGAAAACTTTCTTTGGAGTATCATCATACATAATACTTCCTTGATTCATTACAATAATACGCTCCGCATAATTTGCCACATCTTCCATACTGTGAGAAACCAGAACGATAGCAATTCCTCTGACATCATGAAGTCGCTTGATACATTCCAATATTTTATCTCTGCCAGCCGGGTCAAGTCCTGCTGTTGGCTCATCTAATATTAATATTTCCGGCTCCATAACAAGAACCCCAGCAATTGCCACTCTTCTTTTCTGTCCTCCTGATAATTCAAAAGGAGACTTATCATATAATTCTTCACTGATACCAACCAGTTCCAGTGCTTCCTTCGCCTTTTCCAGACATTCCTCTTTAGAAAGTCCTTTGTTTTTTGGTCCGAAACAGACATCCTTTATAACGTTTTCTTCAAACAACTGATGTTCCGGATATTGAAATACAAGCCCCACCTTACAGCGGAGTTCTCTCAAGTCAAAACCCTTGCCCTGTATATCTTCTCCATCATAATATACGCATCCTTCTGTTGCCTTCTCTAATCCATTAAAATGCTGAATTAACGTAGACTTTCCAGAACCGGTATGACCGATAATAGCAACAAACTCGCCTTTGCTTATTTCTAAATTAATATTTTTTATAGCTGCTGTTTCTGAACCGGTTCCCTGCTCATAAACATAACTGACATTTTCTAATTTTAATGACATTTCATCTCTCCAAACAATTCTCAGCACTAATCTCCCTACAATGCTTCCACATGCTTTACCTGATTTATTTCTTCTATCAACTCTTCCACACTCAAAATCCCATCATCTATATTTAAGCCACTCTGTTTTAACAAATATCCCAATTCCGTTACCTGAGGTACTTCTAAACCAATCTCTTTGATTTTCTTTACATTGCGGAACACTTCTTTCGGGGTACCCTGCATAACGATTTTACCTTTATCCATTACAAATACATTATCAGCATCCACCACTTCATTCATATGGTGGGTTATCAATATGATTGTAATATTCTTTTCCTTATTTAATTGATGCAAAGTTTCTATTACCTCATATCTGCCTACCGGATCCAACATCGCTGTAGGTTCATCCAGAACAATACACTGTGGCTCCATTGCAATAATTCCTGCAATTGCCACTCTCTGCTTCTGACCGCCGGATAGTTTTAAAGGTGACTTTTTTCTGTAAGCAGTCATCCCTACTGCTCCAAGTGCTCTTTCCACTCTCTTCCAAATCTCATCCGTCGGCACACACATATTCTCCGGACCAAAGGCTACATCTTCTTCTACCATAGTTGCCACAATCTGATTATCCGGATTTTGAAAGACCATGCCGGCTGTCTGTCTGATATCC
>CANPET010000176.1 GCA_947573465.1 uncultured Eubacterium sp. | reverse complement strand
CATAACAGCGAGAAGAAGCAAAGCGAATTCGAGCTGATGGCTGAACTGTTATATCGTTCCTATTTATTCGGTATCATTTTTATCTTTACTTTTTCATCTATACCATAATACAGTTTAAATCGTGTTGACCAAGGTTCTTCTCCCACATCCGAACACCAAACGTAATCCTTATATGGCAGTTCCTCCACTTTTATTACATCTTTTTTATTCTTAGCATCATCAATTGCTTTTTCTACACGTTCGTTATGGTTTTTCGCTATGGTTCCATAAATATAAAATAAGTACAACGTTCCTGCAAATGCTACAACCATAAATGTTCTGCTTAGCATTGCAAACTGATTCTTATGCTTCTCACCAAAATTACTGTAAAGTAAAAGCATAAAATAAATCAACATAACATACGAAGCAAAAAAGCAGCGGGAACCAATCGGAGTGACCACAAGCAGTGGTGCCATCATAAATCCTGCACTAAATAAAACAAATAGAAGCTCAACTTTTTTAACAGATTCATATGGTAAAATAAGTACAAATACAAACAATGCCAAAACATATAAAATAGTTGCTAACGCCTCTAAAACAAGTAAAATCTCTTTCTCCATCCAATAAGTGTTCAACTTATCCATAAAACAAAGAGAAACATACGAAATATTTATAAAGACGGATAGGATTCCCCATCTTCTGGCACTATCTGACAATCGGTTTCTTACCTCAAACCAAACAATTAAACAAATAACAAGTAAACATCCCAGCAGAACAAAATTATTAAGAAATCCCTCTTTTACAATCACATTAATAAAACTGTCATAAGCCCGGCTGATAATTCCCTTGTCCGCAGCGATTGTTCTATACCCGTCATTCCCTTTTGCAACACTGCTGTAAACACTATTGCTAAACATAACTATGGTACCTATAATACTCCCCAGCAGATAAGCTGCATGCTGAATCCAGACTTTTTTATATTTTACCAAAGTAAATATAACAACATACAAACCCAACGCTACATTGTAAATAGTCAAATGTTCAACAATCAATGTATTTAAAAAACCTAAAATCAGCAAAAAGAGAGAAACCACATACGAATTTTTAGGCTTTTCATCATAAATATTTCTAATATAATAAATATAAATTAATGTCAGAAAAATAGATGTCGTATAATTTGAAAATCCTGCCGTCCATACAACAGACTGCCTTAACAGCGTTACCGGCATAAAAGCAAGAGCGATCAATATCAAACCAACACTGCATTTTTGTCTGTGAGTAATTTCATTTAAGATTATAACAATCCCACTCAGACACAAACTCATCACAAGTGCCTTCAAAAAATTTGAGCGGGTCAATACTAAAACAATTAAGTTGCCAAAATAACGTCCGCTATAATTGTCAAACCATGTACGAAGCCGCTCCATTCCAATTTGGCTTCCCCATGCCCAGTCATCCCCTGAATAAGGAAACATCAGACAGAGCACAAACAAAACAGCAAATATCAAAGCATAAATTATCGTCTGTCTATTCTTAACTTTTATCATAAATTCTCCTTTAAAACCAACTCTTTTATATTACCGGATTATAATATTTCTTTACACTTCACTTTCCGTTTTTTTCGTTTGAAATACAAACAATTTTGAAAAAACATAATTCAGAACTATGATAATTACGGCAAATGCAATCTTTGAATATATCCCTTCTGTGTGAAAAAATTTCATAGAAATATTATATTCCCTTGCAAGTTTTAAAAACAAATTATCAAATCCTGTACTCACTAACAATGGAACCCCAAAAATTTCAATAACTCCTGTGATTGCTCTTGAAGAAACGAATGCTACTGCTTCTTTTATTACTGTCTTTAGTTTCCATGATTTTGATTCAAAGACCCAGATTTTATTTGTAACATAAGCAAACGCAACACTACATATCCAGCTTATTACATTTGCTACCGCAACAGAAAATAAAAAAGAATTCACAAATATCGCATAGGAACCCCAGCTGACAAAAGTCGTCAGAATTCCAAAAATAATATATACAATTATCTCTTTGTACTTATAAAATAATTTTTTCATCTTGTAATAACTTCCCTTACCCTTTAATAATATTTTTCATTCAAAAATTGTAAATTGTCAATTTACTCCTCATATATTTTTCGTATCACTTCACATGGATTCTCCGATTGTTCATAAGAAAAATGCTGTGTAAACTTCTTATTCTCATCCTGATAACCATGAATATAATTTGTTATCCCGTTAATGTCTTCTATAAATAAATCCGAAAATTTTCTCTTCATATATTTCTCAAAGTGATTCTCCGCATATCTGACACAATAAACCGGTCGTTTTCTTCCTGACATATAAGATGCATACATCCCACTATTCGTAAACAGATAATGTGCAAAATACAAAATCCTTCTAGGATCTAACGCCTTATTAATATATGCAAATTTCGCGGTATATTCATTTCCCAATGTTACCGCTTTATCTAAAATTTCTTCATTATTTGTTATAACAAAATACGATTCATCCAGATTATCCAATAATTTTTTCAAATCCAATGTACTATATGAAAAAGCTTTCTCTTCATTGACCTTTCCATTGGTTAAAATGGCAATAACTTTTTTCCCCTTCATCTTCGGAAACATTTCTTCATATTTTTCACGGGATTTCCTTTGAGCTTCTTCCCGTCTCATATTCCATGCCATTGGGGTTACAACATCTTCTATAATTTTAGCATTAGGAATATTATAACACTTTGTATAAACTTCCTTTGTAAACGGTGACCCTGCAATAATATAGTCAAATCCTTTGAATGAATTTGTTTTCTTATAGCCTGGCTGTGTCTCCACAGAATTAATTGCCTTAAACTGATAATCATATGGTACTCCAATTAATACCTTTTTTCCTGTATTATATTTTTTCCCCTGAATAGATGCATCTACACAAACAGCATTCTCAATTGTTTTGCAATACTGTTTCTTTCCATCTTTATATCCCTTTTTCGCCATTCTGTTTTTAGATGTTTCGTCCGCCATAAAATAACTGACTTCCAACTCTTCAACATTATTATTTAAATATTTTTGCACCAGTCTTAAATCCGGTGTCAATCCTCTTTTTCTCGAACTTAATATTGATATTTTCATATACACTCCATTATTCCATCCACAGAATATCCTCTGTAGTAAATTCATTCAGCATCACATCTGTATCGTCAATATGAATTCCCCATCTGGCTTCTTTCCAACTATATGGCAGATTAATAACAAATCCGGCATTCTTATAATTCCGATATACTTTGTCCAAAATATATTTTTTTATCTTACACGGATACCTCTGCGCAATGATACGCTCTCCTCCCCGCTCTGCAAAAATATAATCTTCTTCTTTCATTGCATATAACGGAGTTGCAAACCTGCCACGAATCCAGCCTTCATATCCTTCCTTACGGGTTCTTCCTAAAACCTTAACTGTTCTCTCAGAAATACATCCCAGTACGAAATCTTTATACTTTATCTGTACATCATTATCCACTGCACTGCACTGGCTGTGAATTCTCTTTCCTTCTTTAAAAGAAAACATTGCTTCTTTAATATATGCTGACGTATCAACTTCACTGATAATCTCTTCTGATATGTCCTTTAGAACTGTTGTAAGCCCTTCTTTAAAAGCCTTCAACTCCTGTGTATCTAAAGTATTCAATACCGCTTCTCTATGACTCGGAAAAAAATACAATCTTAAGTGATTCGCCACCACAAACTGCACATATGGAATCACTTCCCCCTTTACTTTCCTGCTGTAAGACATCAGCCTCATATAACCCTTTTCTAAAAAGTCACTATAACGCTCTTTCTTTCTCCAGGATGTATCAACCAGCGAAGATTCATCATCTGCTTTTCTATAGTAATAAACTGCATCCTTAATAAGACCATATTTTCCTTCTTTTATAATTGCCTGATTTAATGCCAAAGCATCTTCCCAGAAACTTAACTCTCTGTCAAACTTCACAGACCTCTTTGCCTGCTTTCTAAGAAATACACCGCCAATATAGTACTGTGGGAACTGATAGTCATCCATAATATTAACGACTTCTCGCTCTTCAAATCTCCAATTAGACTTATGTTCTCCCTCTTGTCTTCCCTTTAGCAAAATTCTTGATGCCGCAATATGAATATCATCATGTCTCAAAAAATAATCCTGAACCTTTTCTAATGCTTCTGTATCCAGATAATCATCAGAATCCAAAAAACCCATAATTACATTTTTTTTATATTTACATTTTTTTATTCCATAATTTCTAGCCTCTGAAACGCCTTTATTCTCTTTAAAATGTGTCACAATAATATTCTTTGAATACTTTTTTTTATATTCATTACAGATTTTCAACGAATTGTCACTACTTGCATCATCAATCAAATGTATACAGATATTCTCTTTAAAAGATAATGTCTGATGAATCACACTTTCTATTGTCTCTGCAATATATTTTTCTGCATTTGAAATTTCTTTGAGTAACTCTTGACTTGCCAT
>CANPET010000175.1 GCA_947573465.1 uncultured Eubacterium sp. | reverse complement strand
TGATTGTGAAGAGGATGCCATTGCTGCAATTAAAGGTGGAAAGATTGTAGATGGTGATGTTGTTGTTATCAGATACGAAGGACCTAAGGGTGGCCCAGGTATGAGAGAGATGCTCAATCCTACATCAGCTATTGCAGGTATGGGTCTTGGTGAGACAGTTGCTTTGATTACTGACGGTAGATTTTCAGGAGCGTCCAGAGGAGCATCCATAGGACATGTTTCACCGGAAGCAGCGGTAGGCGGACCAATTGGTTTAATAGAAGAAGGAGATATTATTAAGATTAATATTCCTGAAATGACATTAAATGTAGATGTGTCTGATGAAGAACTGGCTAAGAGAAAAGAAGCATGGCGTCCTAGAGAACCAAAGGTTACAACAGGTTATTTAGCAAGATACGCATCTATGGTTACATCAGGTAATAAGGGTGCTACGTTAGAGATAAATAAATAAAAATAGAAGAGAGGGATACGATATGATTTTAAACGGATCACAGATAGTTATGGAATGTTTAAAAGAACAGGGTGTTGATACAGTATTCGGATATCCTGGAGGAACTATCTTAAATATTTATGACGAACTTTATAAGAATTCAGACGAGATTACACATATCCTTGTTTCACATGAACAGGGAGCAGCACATGCAGCTGATGGTTATGCACGCTCAACAGGCAAGGTTGGTGTTTGTATGGCAACATCAGGACCTGGTGCGACAAATCTTGTAACAGGTATTGCAACAGCATATATGGATTCTGTTCCGGTTGTTGCTATTACAGCAAATGTTGCAAAGTCAGGACTTGGAAAGGATTCTTTTCAGGAAATTGACATTGTAGGTGCAACAATGCCGATTACAAAGCATAATTTTATTGTAAAAGAAATTGAGGATTTGGCTCCAACAATTAGAAAAGCATTTAAGATTGCAAAGAGTGGAAGACCTGGCCCGGTTTTAGTAGATATTACAAAAGATGTTACAGCAAATAAGATTGAGTTTACTTCCAAAAAGCCGGAAGAAATTAAAAGATATTCAGCTGACATCACAGAAGATGATATTAATACAGTTGCAGAAATGATTGAAGCATCAAAGAAACCATTTATTTTAGTAGGTGGTGGTGCTGTTATTTCAGAAGCTCATGAAGAGGTTAGAGAATTTGCAGAATTAGTTGATGCGCCAGTTTGTGACTCATTGATGGGTAAGGGTGCTATCGAAGGAACAAACCCAAGATACACAGGAATGATTGGTATGCATGGTACAAAAACATCAAACTTTGGTGTAACAGAATGTGATTTACTGATTGTACTTGGTGCCAGATTTAGCGACAGAGTTATCGGTAATGCGAAATCATTTGCAAAGAATGCAAATATTGTACATATTGATGTAGACCCATCAGAAATTAACAAGAACGTTCCAGCTGATGCAAGTATCATCGGTGATATTAAAGAAGTTTTGACTAGATTAAACAAGAAGGTAAATAAACAGGACAACAAGGAATGGATGGCTCATATCGAAGAGATGAAGGCTCAGTATCCATTAGATCTTGATAAGTCAAAGTTGACAGGTCCGGCAGTAATTGATTCTCTTTATCAGATTACAAACGGAGAAGCAATTGTTACTACAGATGTAGGGCAGCATCAGATGTGGGCTGCACAGTTCTATAACTACAGCAGACCAAGACAGTTGATTACATCAGGTGGTCTTGGAACTATGGGATATGGTGTAGGTGCATGTATTGGTTCTAAAATGGGTAACAAAGATAAACTTTGTGTAAATATTGCAGGTGATGGATGTTTCAGAATGAACATGAATGAAATCGCTACAGCAACAAGATATAACATTCCAATTATTCAGATTGTTATTAACAATCATGTACTTGGTATGGTTCGACAGTGGCAGACATTGTTCTATGGAAAGAGATATTCTAACACAGTTTTAAATGATGCAGTAGACTTTGTTAAAATTGCTGAAGGTATGGGAGCAAAGGCTTACCGTGCTACTACAGTTGAAGAATTTGAGGAAGCATTAAAGGATGCAATTAAGATGAATATTCCATGTGTGATCGAAGCACAAATTGATGAGGACGATAAAGTATTCCCAATGGTTCCTGCAAATACAGCAATCAGCGAGGCATTCTCAGCAGAAGATTTAGCAGAAAAAGGATATGATTGTTAAGTTCAGCCATGCGATATAAGTAATCAATGACAAAAGGCTGCTTGCAGACTATTTGACATTGATTACTTATATCATATGGTGAATAACCACAGCGAAGAAAATCCATAGGATTTTCGAGATGATGGCTGAACTTGACTGTTACAAAATAAATTATTATTACATAAAGCGAAAAAGTGGAGGTATTATAAAATGGCTAGAGTATACAATTTCTCAGCAGGTCCGGCAGTGTTACCGGAAGAAGTATTAAAAGAAGCGGCAGAAGAAATGCTTGATTACAAGGGTATAGGAATGAGCGTTATGGAAATGAGCCATCGTTCTAAAGCATTTCAGCAGATTATTGATGAGGCAGAACAGGATATCAGAGATTTAATGAATATTCCTGATAATTACAAGGTATTATTCCTTCAGGGAGGTGCTTCACAGCAGTTTGCTGCAGTGCCAATGAACCTTAAGAAAAATGGAAAAGCAGCATATATTGTAACTGGACAGTGGGCAAAGAAGGCTGCACAGGAAGCAGAAAAGTATGTAGAAGTACAGAGAGTTGCTTCATCTGCTGATAAGACATTTTCATATATTCCGGATTGCTCCGATTTAGATATTGATGATGATGTAGATTATGTATATATTTGTGAAAACAACACAATCTATGGTACGAAGTATCATACATTACCAAATACAAAGGGACACACATTAGTAGCTGATGTTTCATCATGTTTCTTATCAGAACCTGTTGATGTTGAAAAGTACGGTGTGATTTATGGTGGTGTTCAGAAGAATATCGGACCAGCTGGTGTGGTAATTGCAATCGTTAGAGAAGATTTAATTCCGGAAGAAGTAGATACTACGGTACCTACAATGCTTGCTTGGAAAACACAGGCAGATGCAGATTCTCTTTATAATACACCTCCATGTTATGGTATTTATATCTGTGGTAAGGTATTTAAGTGGATTAAGAAGATGGGGGGGCTTGATGCAATGAAGAAGCATAACGAAGAAAAAGCTCAGATTCTTTATGATTTCTTAGATAACAGTAAGTTGTTTAAAGGAACAGTTGTGAAAGAAGACCGTTCACTTATGAATGTACCATTTGTAACAGGTAATGAAGAATTAGATGCAAAGTTTGTTGCAGAGGCAAAGGCTGCAGGACTTGAGAACTTGAAAGGTCATAGAACTGTTGGTGGTATGAGAGCCAGCATCTACAATGCTATGCCAATCGAGGGTGTAAAGGCATTGGTTGAATTTATGGAGAAGTTCGAGAAGGAGAATATGTAAAATGACAAAAGTAAATTGCTTAAATCCTATTTCAAATTTAGGACTGGACAGATTAAATGATAATTATGAAATGACAGATGATTTTGCAAGTGCTGATGTGGCTTTAGTTAGAAGTGCATCAATGCATGATATGGATTTACCGGACAGTTTAATGGCAGTAGCCAGAGCTGGTGCCGGTGTAAACAATATTCCACTGGATGCATGTGCAGAAAAAGGTGTTGTTGTATTTAATACACCGGGTGCCAATGCAAATGGTGTTAAGGAGTTGGTTCTTTGTGGAATGCTTCTTGCATCAAGAGATATCATTGGTGGAAATCAGTGGGTAGCCGACAATAAGGCAGATGAAAACATCAATAAGACAATGGAAAAGGCAAAGAAGAACTTTGCCGGAAACGAATTAAAAGGAAAGAAGCTTGGTGTTATTGGTCTTGGTGCTATCGGAAGATTGGTAGCAAACATTGGTGTTTCTATGGGAATGGAAGTATATGGTACAGATCCATATCTTTCTGTAGAAGGTGCTTTGAGCATTAAGAGAACCGTAAAGATTGTAAAAACAAGAGAAGAAATCTTTAAAGAATGTGATTTTATCACAGTGCATACTCCATTGGTTGATGACACAAAGGAAATGATTAACAAAGATACTATGGCTATGATGAAAGATGGCGTTGTTATCTTAAATTTTGCAAGAGATTTACTTGTTTGTGATGATGATATGGCAGAGGCTTTAAAGAGCGGTAAGGTTAAAAAGTATGTAACAGACTTCCCAAATGCAAAAACTGCAAATATGGAAGGTGTTATTGCGACACCACATCTTGGAGCTTCTACAGAGGAATCAGAAGACAACTGTGCAATTATGGCAGTAGACCAGATTATGGATTTTGTTGAAAACGGAAATATTGTAAATTCCGTAAACTATCCGGCAGCAACACTTGGTGTCTGTGATAAGGCAGGACGTGTTACTGTTTGTCATAAGAATGAGCCAAATATGATTAGTCAGTTGACATCCGCAGTAGCATCAGAAGGTGTCAATGT
Source organism: uncultured Eubacterium sp. (assembly GCA_947573465.1). Taxonomy (GTDB): domain Bacteria; phylum Bacillota; class Clostridia; order Lachnospirales; family Lachnospiraceae; genus Eubacterium_G. The sequence continues at coordinate 76 of CANPET010000175.1, read as the reverse complement.
TGCAGATATGGTTGATAAGTCAAGAGGTGACTTTGCATATGCAATTATGGATTTAGACCATGTGACATCAGAGGCA
>CANPET010000174.1 GCA_947573465.1 uncultured Eubacterium sp. | reverse complement strand
TAAAAAATAATACAAAACCGGGGTATATTATTATTTTACATGATATTTTTAAAACATCTGTAAATGCAGCGTTTATTATAATTGACGAACTGCAGAAGAAAGGTTATGAATTTGTAACGATTGATAAAATCGACAGTGCAAAGGTCATCAGTAAAAATCAATAAAATAGGAATGTAAAAGTAAATATGAAAATTCAGCGAAACATGTTGTGAAAAGATAGTGCCAATGTTATACTGTTGGAAGTATACAACAAGAAAAGGGGAAGTTATGTTAGGAAAATATTTAATTGTGTTTTTAATTTCAATGGTGCCGATTGTAGAATTAAGAGGGGCGCTTCCGTATGCAGCAGTCTTTGGCCTGCCTATGACGCCATCATATATTATTTGCGTAATTGGAAATATGCTGCCGGTTCCGTTTATATTTTTCTTTGCACGAAAGGTATTAATCTGGGGAGCAGATAAAAAGTTTATCGGACCGTTTTTTTCATGGTGTCTTGATAAAGGTGAGCGTGGTGGAGAGAAACTAAAAGCAAAAGCAGGGCGTGGTCTTTATGTTGCATTATTATTATTTGTAGGAATACCACTTCCTGGTACCGGAGCATGGACCGGTACATTGGCAGCCAGTTTTTTAGATATGGACTTTAAGAAGAGTGTCCTTGCCTGTATGGGAGGAGTTCTGCTTGCAGGAGTTATTATGGGAGTGTTAAGTGCGTTGGGAGTATCAGCGTTTAATGCTGCTTTCTAATGAGGAGTTTTTATGAGCAAAAAACAAATGAATTATAATTATATGTATAAAGGACAGAAGAATCAACAGGCGAATACCGCATATGAAAAATATACACCGGGAACAGTAGGAAAGATTGCGATGGCAATTACAGCACCTTCAGCAATTATTTCGTTTATTTCTGTTATGGTTGCAGTGTTTGGTATGATACAGGCACTGATAGTGACATTTTTTACTTTTATTATTTCGTTAGTTGGTGCGATTGTGATTGCAGTGGATATTGTGCGGTTTAACCGTAAGCAGAAGAAAGCTGCAGGAGTTACTAATGAGCCAAAAGAGATGGATATTATGCGTATTGTACATATGCTGATAGGCATTGGCGTAGGTGTGATTATCGGCTATTTAATCTGGGGAGCAAAGTATAGATAAGATTTTATTGATTATTATAGAAAAGAACAGGAGATTGTTATGAGCGATTTACCAAAAGACCTGGTAATGCTGTTGAGCGTTGTGAATACAAATCTAAGGGATTTTTATTCTGACTTGGAAGAATTTTGCAGGGCAAAAGATGTTAATAAAGATGAACTGGTTTGTAAGTTAGCGACGATTGGTTACGAATATGATAAAGAAACAAATCAGTTTCGGTAAGAGTACTTTTGTACCTATAAGAGGTGGAGGAGTTTATTATGTTAAGACCAACTGCAATCCAAGTAGAAGCAACTTGTGAATATAAGATATTGGTAACATTTGATAATGGAGAAAAAATGCTTTGATGTTGAGCAGTATATAAAGGGTGATTGGTATGGCAAACTACGGTCTTTTGAATATTTTAAATGTGTAACTACAGATGGTTATACTGTTGTATGGCCGGATGGGCAGGATATATGTCCGGATGAACTGTATGAGTTAGGAAAAACGACATTATGAGATTGTCTGATAAAAAATGTCCCTCAGAATAGCAGAGGCGCAGAATGGTACATATTCTTTTGATTCTACGCCTTGCAAGAGAGTTCGCTTGCGAACTCTTTATTTATTCTATAGGAAAGTTCTCTGAATTTCCTATAGAATAAATACGCTCCGCTAAGGATGCGCAGCTCGCGGAGATGTAGTTATGCTAACGCAACCGCTCGCGCGCGAAGGGTCGCAAGCGACACTTTATTTATTATAAAATTTAATGTATAATTAAGTAAGATAATAAGCAAGATAATAAGTAAGTTATTTTGATTAGAAGGAGAATAAATTGGATAAATATATACCACCTTTTACAATAACAAATAAGATGCTGTCTTATGTTTCTTCTATATCGGAAAAAATAGGAGAAATTAATTTTATGCATGACTTAGAAACAAAGCCACATTTACGTCGGAATAACAAAATAAAGTCAATATACGCATCCTTGAAGATTGAGGCAAATTCATTAACACTTGGACAAGTAAGAGATGTAATAAATAATCACCTTGTACTCGGAGAGAAAAGAGAAATACAGGAAGTAAAAAATGCTTATATGGCTTATGAAAAGTTGTCAGAAATTAATCCATATAGTGTGAAACACTTAAAGGATTATCATGCAATTATGACCAAGTATATTGTTGAGGAATCAGGAACTTTCAGACAAGGAGATGAAGGGGTGTTTAGTGGGGATAAATGTATTTTTGTTGCACCACCACCGCGTTTGGTTGCCGGATTGATTAAAGATTTATTTGATTGGATGAAGCGTGAGAAAGATACGATACATCCTTTAATATTATCGGCAGTATTCCATTATGAATTTGTGTTTATACATCCGTTTTCAGATGGTAATGGAAGAATGGCAAGGCTTTGGCATACAGCAATATTAGCAAAATGGAAATCTGTTTTTGAATATATTCCAATTGAAAGTCAGATTGAAAAATTTCAGGATGAATATTATGCTACAATTGATATATGCAATAAAGAAGCGAATTCTAACTATTTTATTGAATTTATGTTGGAACAAATAGATAAAATATTAGATGAGGTAATTGGGCAGGTAGAACAAGAAAATGAAATGGTATCTGAATATGTAAAGAAAATGCTAAATGTGATGGAGTATGATGTTCCATACACTGCCATTACTATTATGAACAAATTGGGAATAGCCTCAAAAGAAACATTTAGAAAGAATTACATGAACCCGGCTTTGGATTTAAAACTGGTAGAGATGACAGTTCCGGACAAACCGAGAAGTAGAAATCAAAGATATGTTAAAAAATAATAGAGCTCATATTGACGATTATTATAAATAGTCAATATGAGCTTCTTTTCTATCTTTTGCTCAGTGACACATATTCTGTTTTCTTTGCCACATTCTTATATGCCGGACGAATAATCTTTCCGGCGTTAATAATCTCTTCCAGACGGTGTGCGCTCCAGCCTGCCATTCTTGCAGCTGCAAAAAGCGGAGTATATAATTCATCAGGAAGTCCTAACATGGAATAAACAAATCCACTGTAGAAATCCACATTAGCACTGACTCTTTTTTGTCTGTTGTGAGATTTAGAAATAATTTCCGGTGCAAGTCTTTCAACATTTTCATAAAGTTTTAACTCATCAGTACGTCCTTTTTCAATCGCCAGTTTTTCTGTAAAGCTTTTTAATAGTCTGGCTCTTGGGTCGGATATTGCATATACAGCATGACCGATACCATAGATAAGACCGGATTTATCATAAAGGCGTTTGTCTAATATGCCACGCAGGTAACTTTTAATTTCTTCATCGTCATTCCAGTCATCAATCGTTTCTTTCATATTGTCAAACATATGCTTTACCTTGATATTTGCACCACCATGTTTCGGACCTTTTAGTGAACCAAGGGAAGCGGCGATAGCAGAATAAGTATCTGTTCCGGAAGAAGATACAACATGGGTTGTGAAAGTAGAATTATTTCCACCACCATGCTCTGCATGTAAAACTAAAGCTAAATCTAATATTCTAGCCTCCAGTTCTGTATAAGAACTGTCCGGGCGTAATAATCTTAACATATTTTCTGCTGTAGAAAGTTTAGGGTCCGGATTAATAATATGTAAGTTGTCGCCATAGTGGTAATGTCTCATGGCCTGATAACTATATACAGAAATCAAGGGAACTCTGGATATAAGGCTTAAACTCTGACGAAGAACATTTGGTACAGAAGTATCATCAGGATTGTCGTCCCAGGAATACAGGGATAAAACACTTCTTGCCAACTGATTCATCATATCAGAACTCGTTGCCTTCATAATAATGTCTCTTACAAAAGAAGTAGGAAGTGTCCGGTATTCTGCCAAAACATTATTAAAATTTTCTAAACGCTTTTGATTCGGTAATTCTCCAAAGAGAAGAAGATATGTTACTTCCTCAAAACCAAATCTTTTTTCTTCTATAAATCCTTTTACAATCTCCTCAATGTTAATTCCTCTGTAAAATAACTGGCCTTCGCAAGGGACTGTCACACCATCCACAACTTCAAATGAATGAACATCACCAATTTCAGTAAGACCGGTTAAAACACCCTTCCCCCCTTTTTCGCGAAGTCCGCGTTTTACTTTGTATTCTTCATACAAATCAGGGTCAATACAGGAGTTGGTAATACACCTGTCAGCATACTTATTGATTTGTGGCATAAGTTTTGCCTCGTCAAATTCTCTGTTGATATTTATCATATAAATCCTCCTCCTTTATTTTATTTTGGTGTTTAAAAACACGCTCGAAGATGTTTATTCTACCATAAAATTGCATTTTTCTCAAATCCGGACACCATTACTCAAAAAAAGGGTCACTTGTAAAAGTAAATTCCACTGTGTAAGATTAAATTCCATCTTGTAG
>CANPET010000173.1 GCA_947573465.1 uncultured Eubacterium sp. | reverse complement strand
TTGTAGATTATATTGCAAAGATTGTAGCAAATGGTGGTGATTATAAGAAGATACGTATGACATATCAGGAATATTTTAGAAGAATGACAGAAGATCCACGTCGTTGGAGTCAGCCTTTTGCAGCACTTCTTGGTTCTTATGATGCACAGATGGGATTTGGACTTCCATCTATCGGTGGTAAGGATAGTATGTCAGGTACATTTAATGATATTGACGTACCACCAACACTTGTTTCATTTGCAGTAGATGTGGCAAGAGAAAAGGATATTATCACACCAGAGTTCAAGGCTGCAGGAAATAAGATTGTTAAGTTTGAAATTAGTAAAGATCAGTATGACAAACCAGTATATGAAGAAATTATGAAACTTTATGATCAGATTCATGATATGATTCAGAATGGTGTGATTGTTTCTGCTTATGCAATAGATGGTAAGGGTGTTATCCCAGCTGTCAGCAAGATGGCATTTGGTAATAATATTGGTGTTAGTATTAGTGGAAGTATTCCAGGAGCAGATTTATTTGCACCAGGATTTGGCGATATTGTTGCTGAAATTCCGGCAGATAAGTTAGGCGATATTACTGCAAGTTATGTATTGATTGGTGAGACAAATGATAAGCAGACATTTGAGTATGGCGATGATGTGATTCCGATGGCTGATGCATTGAAAGCATGGGAGAAACCATTAGAAAAGGTATTCCCAACAAGAAGCCACAAGGATACTTCTATCCTTGATACTCCGATATATGATAAGGGAAGTATCTATGTATGCAAGAACAAGATTGCAAAACCTACAGTATTTATTCCAGTATTCCCAGGAACAAACTGTGAGTATGATACAGCAAAAGCTTTTGAAAATGCAGGAGCAAATGTTATCACAAAGGTATTCAAGAATCTTACACCAGAAGATATTAGAGACTCTGTTAAGATTTTTGAAGATGCGATTAATCAGTCACAGATTATTATGTTCCCAGGTGGATTTAGTGCTGGTGATGAGCCAGATGGTTCAGCGAAATTCTTTGCCACAGCATTTAGAAATGCAAAGATTGAGGAAGCAGTTCATAAATTGTTAAATGAAAGAGATGGATTGGCTCTTGGTATTTGTAACGGATTCCAGGCTTTAATCAAGCTTGGATTAGTTCCAAACGGAAAGATAACAGGGCAGGATATTAATTCACCTACATTGACATATAACACAATTAACCGTCATGTTTCCAAGATGGTTTATACAAAGGTTGTTTCAAATAAATCTCCTTGGTTACAGGAAGCACAGTTAGGCGGAACTTATGTAAACCCAGCGTCTCATGGTGAAGGAAGATTTGTTGCTCCAGAAGAAACAATCAAAGAATTGTTTGCAAATGGTCAGGTGGCAACACAATATGTAAATCGGGAAGGACAGCCTACAATGGACGAAGAATGGAACGTAAATGGTTCTTATATGGCAATTGAAGGTATTACAAGTCCAGACGGAAGATGCTTTGGTAAGATGGCACATATCGAGCGTAAAGGCACATCTGTAGCTACAAATATCTACGGCGAACAAGACCTTAAAGTCTTCGAATCAGGTGTGGGCTACTTTGCGTAAGCAAAGCCATGCATAAATAAAAAGAGAGAACCTCGACGAAAGTTTACTTTCGAGAGAGATTCTCTCTTTTTATTTATATAGGGCGCAGCCCGACAGCGAAAAGCCGTTAGGCTTTGAGCTGCGTGGCTTTATATGGTTACAAGGTCGAAGATAGGGCGCAGCCCGACAGCGAGAAGAAGCGAAGCGGAATCGAGCTGTTGCATGGCTTTAAAGTAGTGGGAAGGAAATTCGCGACGAAAGTTTACTTTTAAGAGATACAATACAAAACAAAATATAAACAATACTTGACCTTTGTTACGAATGGGGATATAATCAATATGTGAAATGCGTCGAAATATTATCCTACGTAAGAAAGGAATAGGTATGACAATACATAGCAGTTTAGCAACAGATTTAAATATCATTGCGGGTAAAGAGGCATATGATAAGGAAGTAAAAACTCTTCTTGCAAACAGACGGATAATTGCCATAATATTAAAGGAGGTAGTAGTTGAATTTAAAGATATGGATTTGAGTGAAATTATCACTTGTATTGAAGCACAGAGAGAGAATAATCCAGGATATGAATTGGTGACTAGAGGGATTTATTATACTGCAAGAGAAATTTCATCGCAGTATGGAAGAGAGTTTACAAATTCTGAGTATAATAATATCAAAAAGGTCTATAGTATATGGATATGTGTCAGTCCAGATAAAAACCGGGTGGATGGAATAACAGAATATTCTATCCATGAAAAAAACGTGTATCATAATGCTAAAGTCAAGAAAGAAGTGTATGACAAATTGTGTGTGGTTATGATATACTTAAAGAAAAATTTAGATGAAGAATCAGAATATATCATTAATTTTTTGAGTGTGTTATTGTCAGAGAAAATAGACTATGATAGGAAAATTTATATATTGGAAAAAGATTTAGATTTGACTATGACAGAGGAGATAAAAGAGGAGGTAAACACTATGTGTAATTTAAGTGAGTATGTATATGAATCAGGGATAGAACAAGGAATAGAGTCAGGAACTGATGAGTTAATTAAAGCAATACAGTATATAAAAGAAGGCAGTAACAATTTAAAGGAACTAACAGCAAGGGGAATATCGACAATAATAGCCCAGAAAGCTATAAATTTGGGGATAAAATAATAGAAAGGTTAGTAATGATTCAGGCATCAGATAGAAATCTTTCCTATTCCCGTTATTTATGATAAACTAATAAAATCAACATGAATGGAGAAATATATGAATTATTTAAAAAATCTAAAATGGGAAATGATATTATTTTCACTGTCTAGTATTGTCATCGGTATTTTAATATTTTTTTATCCTAGCCAGATAATCAATGCAGTATGTATCGTTCTGGCATCGATTCTTTTTGTATTGGGAGCAAGATACTTACTAGAGTATAGAAGAAACAATGAAATTAGTAATTTCTACAGATATGAATTAGTAGCAGGCATTGCCTTAATCTTAGGTGGTATTGTTGTTCTGTGTTATATGAAATTAATTTTATCATTTATCACATATGTCATTGCGATTATTATCATTATTAGTGGTTTGATGAAAGTAGAGAATGCATTGGACTTAAGAAAGATGGGAAGTAATTGGATTCCACTTATGGTGTTTGCAGTTATCTGTATTATGTTGGGAATAGCTGTATTGATGATGCCTATGGATGATAATGATAATGGAACAAGTACAGCATCAGGTTTTCTGATTCAGGCTTCAGGTATTATACTTGCAGAGACGGGATTTGTTGATTTGATTACGACACTTTCTGTTTCTGGCAAAATAAAAAGATGGACATCTGAGCGAAAAACAACAATATTAGGAGAAGATATGTATGATGAAATTATCGTAGATATTCAAGATGATACAGATGATAAATAATTAAACATTATTTTGGTTTATAGAAAAACAGATAGCGTCACTTTTTTGTGATACTATCTGTTTTGTTATAAAAAATATTATAACGTTTCATATTTCTGCACACATCCAAGACCAATTGGATGTGGACCAGTGTGAACTCCGGATACAATACCGATTGCAGCATTGGTTTCTGACTGAAGTTTTATGCCGAGAGTTTCCTCTAATTCATTCATAAAACTAACACCTTCCGCAGCGTCGTAACCATATCCCACAGAGACGATGAAATTATCCTTTCCCTTTTCTGTCAGATATTTATCTGCTGCAGCTAAAACCTTTTTCTTTAATTTGTTCCGGTTTCGTCCGATGCCACCAAGACTAATATCGCCATCTTTCATAATAATAACAGGTTTCACGTCAATTTTGCTGGCAGCAGCAGCCACCTTACCGATACGTCCACCCATCTGCAGATAATCGAGAGAACCTACAGTAAAAAAGATTCTGGCGGAATCAATAACTTTTTGAATTTTATCTAAAGCCTTTTCAAGAGGCAGACCAGCATTACGCATACGTACAGCCTGGTCAATAATTAATGCCTGTGTAACAGTATTTTGTTTTGTATCTATAATATAAATTTTTGCATCTGGATATTCTTCTTCAACGAGCCCCTTCGCATTCATAGCGGAATTGTATGAACCACTAAATATTAAAGAGATTGTAAAACAAATAACTGGAATATCTTTTTCTACATATTCTTTAAAAGTAGTATAATAACTATCCACACTTGGCAGAGAAGTTTTTGGATATATGCCTGGATTATCAACCATTCTCTGGTAACATTCGTTTCTAGTGATATCCACGCCATCTCTATAATAAGTTTCTCCATCAAATGATACTGACAAAGGAACGATTGTAATATCGTGTTCATTTACGTATGCCTGTGGTAAATCGCAAGCACTGTCACTAATAATTTTGTACATAGATTTTAAAAACTCCTTTACGTAGTATTCAATACTACATAAGTATAACACTTATGTGATTTTTATCAATATGTTTTATAAAAAAAGACAAACTTTCACAGAAATTTAACATTCGAATTTTCTTTCTGAATTTATTATGGT
>CANPET010000172.1 GCA_947573465.1 uncultured Eubacterium sp. | reverse complement strand
AAACTCTCTACATACTCCTGTTTTAGTGCACCATCCAGTTCTACATAATACATTTTGTCTACATGTTTTGTTGGAGAGAGAAGCATATGGGATAATTCTCCATCATTAGTAATCAGTAATAATCCCTCTGTATCCTTATCAAGCCTTCCCACTGGAAAAAGCCCTTTCTTTGGAGTAACATCCATAATATCCAACACTGTATCACATTGAAAATCAGATACTGCCGTCAGAACCCCTGCCGGTTTGTTAAGCATATAATAATAAAACTTATGATAACTCAAATCCAGGCCTTCCATATTTACAATATCGCTCTTTTCATCAACATGCAGTTCCGGTTTTTTTATCAACTCTTTTACCTGACTTCTTGAGCCAATGCCAAGCGTTGTTATATATTTGTCTAATCTCATAAAACACCAAAAGTGCGCTAAGCAGATGCCTAGCGCTTGTTATTTACTTTGTTATATAACTCCACAATTCTGTCACTTTGTTCTTTTGTAATTTTTATCTTTGGAGAATTGTCATCTGTTGTATTTTTATTTTCAACAATTAAACAGGTACAATTCTTTTCCGGAGTATGGGTGTGAAAAGTTCCCTTCTTCACATTATATAACTTCAATGGCTCTAATTTGATTGCTTCAATTTCTCCAATCTCATCTCCATTACCACCAAGAAATAAAGTAAAGTCTCCTTCTAACACAACAAAAATCTCATCGGTTTCGTTATGCTTTTGCATATTATCAATTCGGTCAGGCTCTAATTCATCAATATATCGAAGTTCTGCCACACGCCATGATTCAAAATCAATCATTGGCATATAACCCTCTCCATGAAAACTGGATACCTCTAAAGTATTTTCAAATAAACAATCTTTTTTCATTTTTATACCCTTATGCTACTTCTGCAATTACTTCTACTTCACAAAGTACATTCTTTGGTAATGTCTTTACAGCGACACAACTTCTAGCTGGCTTTTCTGTAAAATACTTTCCATAGATTTCATTAAATGCTGCAAAATCATTCATATCATCTAAAAAGCAAACCGTCTTTACTACATTTGCATAAGTAAGTCCTGCTTCTTCTAAAATCGCACCAAGATTTTTCATTACCTGCTCTGTCTGCTCCTGAATTGTAGTTCCAACTACTTCTCCTGTGGCAGGATCTAATGCAATCTGTCCTGATGTAAATAATAAATTTCCTGTTTTTACTGCCTGCGAATATGGTCCTATTGCCGCAGGCGCTTTATTTGTACTTAATTTTTCCATTGCCATTACCTTCTTTCCTAAACTAATAACCACTCCTATTTTACACTCTAATTGCATTTATATCAAGAAGGTTTATTGAACTGCGGTAAATTTGAACTGATGAGTAAACTTTTAATAATCTGCATACAACAGGCTGTTTTCTAAATATTTTAAAATATAATAAGGATTCACACTTAACTCATCATAATTTTCTGTGGCAATATAAATTCCAAAATGCAGATGTACATCAAATTTTCCCTTCGTGCCTTCTTCTCCATACCCGGTATCTCCCATATATCCAAGGAGGGTTCCAGCTTTGATACTGTCACCTTTTTTTATATTTGCATAAGCAGACAAGTGGGCATAATAAAAATAACCTCCGTGATTACTTCTAATACCTACACGATAACCACCTTTGGGGAGCCAGCCAATATTTTCAATCACACCATCTGTCACACTGATTACCGGATAAAACCCACTGACATTTTTCTCAGCCATAATGTCACACCCTTCATGTTTATAGGCGCCTCTAAAATTTCTATCCGCGCCAAAACTATTATCATAACCGACCCAATACTCACTACTTCTGCTTTTTGCAACTGGAAAATATTTTAAGTCATTTAATATTGCTGCAAACCCACGATATATTTTTTGATATTCCTGATTACTGAACTGTATATACATTTTTTCTGAACGTTTTATTTTTTTCCCCTTTAAATGGAGTCTTGTTAAAGACTTGTTATTTTCCAGATAATTAACCGCAATGATTTTTGAAAAATCATAATTCTTCTTATCTGCCATCTCCTTTGCATCTTTTAATACTTTCGCTCTCATTTTACAATTTCGAAACTCCATAGTCTCCACCAGGTTTTCCTTTATAAAATAAGAACTACGTACCATATATTCCGTAAGATAAACACAAATCATTCCTAATAGAATAATCAGCACTGCATAATAATATTTTTTCATCATAAAAATCGCCCACACATATTATTACTAATATATGCAGGCGAAATACTATTTATATCTAAATATAAATTTAACAATTACTCACTGGTTCCTGTTTGAAGTTTATAATAAGTTCCCTTTTCTTCCATCAACTGGTCGTGATTTCCACGCTCAATAATCCTTCCCTGTTCCAATACCATAATACAATCACTGTTCTTAATTGTAGAAAGTCTATGCGCGATGACAAAAGTAGTTCTTCCTTTCATCAAAGCATCCATTCCTTCCTGAACAATGCGCTCTGTTCTGGTATCAATACTAGATGTAGCCTCATCCAATATCAGTGCCGGTGGATTTGCAACAGCAGCTCTTGCAATGGCAAGCAACTGACGCTGTCCCTGTGACAGATTTCCTCCATCTCCTGTAAGCATTGTATGATAGCCCTCTGGAAGTCTTCTGATAAAACTATCTGCATTTGCCAGTTTTGCAGCAGCAATCACTTCCTCGTCTGTTGCTTCCAGATTACCATAACGGATATTATCCATAACAGTTCCTGTAAATAAATGTGTATCTTGTAGTACAATTCCTAAAGAACGTCTTAAATCTGCTTTTTTAATTTTATTAATATTGATTCCATCATATCTGATTTTTCCATCCTGAATATCATAAAATCTGTTAATCAGATTTGTAATCGTTGTCTTACCAGCTCCTGTCGAACCAACAAATGCCAATTTTTGTCCCGGTTCAGCATATAATTTCACATCATGAAGGACAATTTTTTCATCGGTATAACCAAAGTCCACACCATCAAAAACAATTTCCCCCTTCATCTCGGTATAAGTAGTTGTATCACTATCTTTATGATAATGTTTCCATGCCCACATACCAGTACGTTCCTTGCATTCTATAATCTGACCCTCTTCTTTTCTACAACGGACTAAAGTAACGTATCCTTCATCAACTTCAGGTTCTTCTGCCAGAAGTTTAAAGATTCTGTCCGCACCGGCTAATGCCATAACGATACTGTTCATCTGCATTGTTACCTGATTAATCGGCTGGGCAAACTGTTTATTGTATGTCAGAAAACTTACTAATGCTCCAGGAGTTAAACCAAATCCTAAAAAGCCATTAATTGCAATTACTGCACCAAAACATGCACAGAGAACATAACTTAAATTACCAAGCTGTGCATTACATGGCCCCATTACATTTACAAATTTGTTGGCATTATTTGCAGAATGAAATAACTTATTATTAATTTCATCAAACTCATTAATAGCCTGTTCCTCATGACAGAATACTTTAACTACTTTCTGCCCCTCCATCATTTCTTCAATATATCCATTTACTTTACCGATATCCTGCTGTTGTGACAAAAAGTATTTCCCAGATAACATAGTTAACTGTTTTGACACCATCATCATTACAACAATCATTACAATGGTTAATACAGTAAGCGGGGCACTGAGACTTATCATTGCAATCAAAACACTTACAACTGTAATAACACTGTTAAATACTTGTGGCAGTGCCTGACTTACCATCTGTCTTAAAGTATCAATATCATTGGTATACATGGACATAATATCTCCATGAGAAGTTCTGTCAAAATATTTAATCGGCAGAGACTGCATATGATTAAACATTTCCACTCTCAAATCACGTAATACTCCCTGTGTAACAAATACCATAATCTCAGCCTGAGCCAGAGTACATACAATACCAATCACATAGAAAACACCAACTCTTCCCATAGCCGCTAACAATGGTGCAAAATCATTACTTCCCTGTTCTATCATCGGTAAAATATACTCATCAATCAGAGCTTTCATAAACCATGTTCCCTGAACATTTGCAAAAACACTTGCCACAATGCAAATCAGAACAATAATCAAATGTGGCAGATAGCGTCTGCTCATGAATTTCAATATCTGTCCAATAATCTTAAATGGATGTTCTATTCTTTGTGCCGGTCCCATATTTCTACGTCCGGGACCTTTTACAACTTTTGGCTGTGCCATTATGCCTCACCTCCATTCTTATCAAAATCAGCATTATCATTCGTCTGCTGTAAATATACCTCTCTGTATATTTCATTATTTTCTTTTAGATATTCATGAGTTCCTACTTCATCAATCTTACCATCATCCATTACGATAATTCTGTCTGCATCCTGCACTGATGAAATACGCTGAGCAATAATAATTTTTGTTGTTTCCGGTATTTCCTCGCGAAATGCCTTTCGGATTTTTGCATCTGTCACTGTATCTACTGCACTGGTAGAATCATCTAATATTAAGACTTTTGGTTTCTTTAACAAAGCTCTTGCAATACACAGTCTCTGTCTCTGTCCACCGGATACATTGGCACCTCCTTGCTCAATG
>CANPET010000171.1 GCA_947573465.1 uncultured Eubacterium sp. | reverse complement strand
TTTCCACGGCACATATATGGAAACTCATCGATTATAATAAGTTTCTTTCCCTTACCATAAGGAAGGTCCAAAATCGTCCGAAAAGCTGCTTCCCAATCAGAAAATTCTGAAACATACTGCTTTGCAGGAATATCTTCTCTCAAAAGCTGCTTTGAGAACTTCTGAAGTTGTATCTTATCAGTAGTCTGTGTACAGGAAAAGAAAATATGTGGCTTTCCTTTGCAAAATTCTCGAAGAGTTTCCGTTTTTCCTACACGCCTCCTGCCATATAATACAATAAGCTGTCCCTTGTCTTCCTCATATTTATCATTTAGGAACTTTAATTCCGCCTCTCTTCCAACAAACATAAGAGCACCTCCTTATATCTAATCCTGATTTACTAAATCTAGATTTGATATTATTGTATCCAAATTTATTAAAAAAATCAAGGATTTTCGAACCGATAACTAAACTGTTAATATTTTTCCATCGTCAAAAATTTTGTTAGATTAATATGTTTTCCAACAAGTTTTCGATATACCGAAAAGTCAACACGTTTTTTAATAAAGTTTTCGATGTATCGAAAAGTAAATACATTTTTCACCATAGTTTTCGGTATATCGAAAACTATTTTCTTATAATTCAAAAACCCGCACAACAAAAGAACTTACACTGTGCAATTCCATTCTATAGTTTGCACTGTATAAGTTCTCTTAACTATCTACATTTTTATTTCCACATACTTTATCAAATCTTGATTTACCAAATCTGGATTTGATACAGCCTACTTCAAATACATTTTCTGTTTTGGCAGCAGACTCACTGCAATCTCTGTCATTTCTTCCGGTGTCTCTTTCATTCCGTCTCTGACCCAGTTTTCCACTACCGCAATACAGCCGAACACAATATAATAACGATAATATTCATACTGTTTCAGGCTCTTATCTATATACTTATCTTTCCATCTGAGCATATATTTATTATGTATATACTGGCCCAACTTTTCGTATCCGGTCTGATTCTGCATACTAAACGATAAAATATCTGCCTTTGTTTTATCTTCATAAAAATATTGAAATAGAAGTGCAAAAAAACCTGCCGCATCTCCACCTTCTGTCTTTTCTACAATTTTCTGTAAATCTGCACATATTTCCTTCTGAAGCTGCTCTAGTGTGTCTACCGGATCCCTGTAATACTGATAAAACGTAGCTCTCGTAATATCTGCTTTGTCTGCCAGTTCTTTTATCGTAACATTCTCTACATTTTTATTTTTTAACACTTCAATCAATGCCTCTTTGATTGCCTTTTTTGTTCTCCTGATTCTTCTATCTGTCTTTTCTAAATTTTCCATTTCTGCTCCATTCTCCATGCCTTTACCTAAAAAGCAGACACGCTCTTTTACACGATAATAATTTTCTGTTTACTGAAACAATTATACCTTTTCTACCAATAAATGTACATTACTTGTAACACGACAAAACAATTTCTCTAATCCAATCCTATTATTAGTTTCCAAACAATCTTTTGATTACCTGATGAACCGTAGTTATCTCTTTCTGTTCATAGCTATTTCCACCACAGAACAAAAGTCCGTTATCCACGTCACCCTTTGCAGCCTGAATCAACCGCTCCGTAATACAATAAGGAATTTCTGCAGGGTTACATTTCTTTAAACATCCAAGACATTTCTTTGGTGAAAACTTTTTTCCATTCATAACTTCTGCCATAAACTTATTCTTAATAGCTCTTCCCGGCATTCCTACGGGGCTTTTTACAATCGTAATATCCTCCTTGCCTGCATGGATATATGATTCTTTATATCTGATATCTGCATCGCACTCATCAGTTGTCACAAAAGCAGATGCCACCTGTACTCCGTCCATTCCAAGAGAAAGAGCATGATGAATGTCCTCTTGTTTTGAGATGCCTCCTGCCAATACAATTGGAATATACTTTTTATACTTTTCCCTGTATCGTTCTACTACTTCCTTTATCTGCAACACTTCATTATCATAACTACTACTCTCGTATTTTATTATTTCTTCTTTTGAAAAGCCCAGATGTCCACCAGCCTTAGGACCCTCTATCACAATCATATCTGCTGTTGTCTTATATTTCTTATCCCAATATTTCAGAATAACCTCTGCGGACTTTCTCCCTGAAACAATTGGTGCAATTTTTGTTTTATAACCTTTCACAAACTCTGGCAGTTCTACCGGCAGCCCTGCTCCTGAAATAATAATATCTGCACCGCTCTTTACCGCCTCAATGACCTGCTCTTTATAATGATTCAACGCTGTCATAATATTAAAACCAATAATCCCATCAGGAGAAATTTTTCTCGCTTTTTGAAACTCCTGTCTGATTGCTCTTAAATTTGCTTTCAACGGATTCTCATAAAAGTCTTTTTCTCTATACCCAATCTGTGCTGTAGATATAATGCCAACACCACCTTCATTCGCTACTGCTCCTGCAAGATTTGCCAATGAGATTCCAACGCCCATTCCTCCTTGAATTACCGGAATATCTGCTCTTAATTCTCCTATGATTAAAGGTCTTAAATTCATTACATTCTCCTAAATCTTTGATATCGTTCTTCTACGATTTCTTCCTCTGTAAGTTTCATCTTTTCTGCTAGAAACATTTGAATTTCAATATCTAACTGTTCTACCACACTTCCCATATTTTCTACACAATAATTATCAGGTTCACTGAGAACCTTTTCTATTACATTTAACTCTTTGATATCATGTGCAGTCATTTTCATGGCATCCGCTGCCTTATCTGCCAGTTTCCCATTTTTCCACAAAATACTGGCATATCCTTCCGGAGAAAGTACAGAATAAACCGAGTTTTCCAGCATCCAGACTTCATTCGCTACTGCTAACGCTAACGCGCCTCCGCTTCCTCCTTCACCTACGAAAACAGATAAAACCGGAACACAAATCCCAGACATCTCAAACAAATTTCTTGCGATTGCTTCGCCCTGTCCTCGTTCTTCAGCCTCGATTCCACAAAACGCTCCCGGCGTATCAACAAAACAAACAACTGGTCTGTGAAACTTTTCTGCCTGTTTCATAAGCCTTAATGCCTTTCGATACCCTTCCGGAGACGGCATTCCAAAATTTCTTTTAATATTTTCCTTGGTACTATGACCTTTTACCTGGGCAATCACTGTTACCGGCATTCCATGAAACCGGGCAATGCCTCCCATTACTGCACAGTCATCACCATAATATCTGTCTCCATGAAACTCTATAAAATCATCAAAGAGATTTTCGATATAATCCTCTCCTGACGGTCTGTTATTATCTCTGGAAATTTGAACCTTTTGCCATGCTGACAAACCATTATTTACACTCCCTTTTGTATCAGTACCTTCACTATCTTTTTTTAAACAGTCTTTGATTTGTCCATTGCTGTCCACTCCCTCACCATTTTTCACATAATGCATAGATACAATTTCACTGAGTGTTTGCTTTATCTGATTTCTCTCCAGAACCATATCCACAAAGCCATGCTCCAACAAAAACTCAGCTCTCTGAAATCCTTTTGGCAGTTTTTGTCCGATGGTCTGCTCAATGACACGGGGCCCTGCAAATCCAACTAATGCTCCCTGCTCTGCAATAATCACATCACCAAGCATTGCGAAACTTGCAGTAACTCCCCCTGTTGTCGGATCAGTTAATACAGATATATATAAATTCCCGCTGTCACTATGACGTTTTAATGCTGCAGAAGTTTTTGCCATCTGCATCAGAGAAACAATGCCTTCCTGCATTCTGGCACCACCGGAACAGGAAAAAATAATTATAGGGAGATTCTCTTTGGTTGCTCTTTCTACGGTCCTCGTAATTTTCTCCCCTACAATCTGTCCCATGCTTGCCATCATAAATCTTCCATCCATAACAGCAATTGCCGCAGGATGTCCATTGACATGTATTTTTCCTGTGATTACTGCTTCATCCAATTTCGTCTTTTCTTTGATATCTGTCAGTTTTCTTTCGTATTCTTCATCTTGCAGTGGATTACTGATTGCCATTCCCTCAAACCATGGTTCGAAACTTCCTTTATCAGCAATCATTCGGATTCTTGTCTTTGCATGGATTCTGAAATACTCTCCACATTTTGGACAAATATATCCCTTTTCCTTGACCTCTTCTGACAGAACCATATTTCCACATTTTTTACATTTGGTAAATAATCCCTTAGGCACATCTGGCTTTGGGATTTTAATTGTTATATATTCATTTCTCTGTTTTTTGATTCGTTTTTGTAACTTCAACCTACAGCTCTCCTGTCTTTGTTAAACTCTTCTATAAAATCCACATCAAAATTTCCGGAAATAAACTTGCTATCATTAATAATTTCATATTCATAGTCAATATTCGTTTCAATTCCTTCAATTACTACTTCCCCTAGAGCACTCCTCATTTTACAGATTGCTTCCTCCCGGTTCTCTCCATAAACAATTAATTTTGCAAGCATAGAATCATAGTACGGTGTAACCTCACAGCCTGAAAATATGGCAGAATCCACTCGTACACCATTTCCACCAGGGAAATGCATTTCTGTAATTCTTCCGGGACATGGTCTGAATCCTTTATCCGGATTTTCCGCATTATTTCTTCAGTCTTTGGAT
>CANPET010000170.1 GCA_947573465.1 uncultured Eubacterium sp. | reverse complement strand
TAAAAATAATTTCGATTTTTCTCATTTTGCTATTGACATTTATTAGCTGGACTTCAGAACGATAATTCGGTCTAAAATTAGTATACTGATGGATAATTGAAAGATACAGAATCCGCAAATCAAGTTGTAGTTCTATAGAACTAGTTTTCATATTTTTATACATGTAACACACAAAAAAGCCACCAGAAGAATTAGTATCTCCTGGTAGCTCCATTAAAATTTATCATTTGTTAATGTGCAACACTCATGCTCTCATCAATCCATTTCTGCACCATTTGAACACTCACATTAAGATAGTGGGCTATTTTGTCAACTTTCATTCCATCCGCAGCCATGGATAATGCTGAGGCTTTTGCTTTTTTCAGCTCACCACTTTCAATACCTTCACTATAAATCTGTTCCATCTCACGGCACATGAATTCCACCCCTTTCTGTGTTTCCTTCAATTCGTATACTCTGTCAGCAAGTATCTTACTGTGCATATCTTCTGCATTCTTACAGTGAAGATCATGCATCAGTTTGCCTAATTCTGTATCCTCTTGTTTCTTAGAATTTACATAGATAATATGAGCTTCATCCTTGAAATTCTCACTGACTTCTTCGATTTTCCTGTCTATATGATAAATCGGAAGTCCGTATCCAAGTGCATCGTCTCTGGTGATAAAAATCACGTAACTTTCCGGAAGGTCATCAAAATCCTGTCCTGGATTTAATGTGTTCATATCCATCAGACCACTATGATACCTTGCTCTTTTTGGAGATGCCCCTTCGTTGTCCTGTTGGATTTCTACATCCATCTGCTTGCCTTCAGAATCTCTAGCAACACAGTCCAGAATAGCTGAACGCCCCTGCAAATTCTTATAGTCTTTCTGCAGAACTTGATCAATCACTTTCAGATCCTTTTTATTCATAATTACCTGCAGAACATATTCTGTACATTCCCGTTTCTTGAATACATTCCGCATAAACACATCGCTCATGATGGTAAGGTCTTTCAAGATACCCTTGTATCTTTCGTAACGTGTTTCCAATTCTTCTGTTTTCACGATTTCTTCTTTCGCCACGTCCATTCTCGCCTCCATTCTTTGCTATGTCAGGATAGGTTCCTAAATGTCTCCTATCCCAATTTCATCTTAACATCAAAATCAGCTTTTCACAAGCCACTATTTTATCCTACACCACTTGAAAACAATAATTTCCAATCAGCTTCATCCAACTATTATATTTATTCTTTTCACACACCTTTCGGCAAATTTCATTTTCCATCAATACACAGAACATCTTATCATAATCAAATGCCCAAACAGCACCATTCACATGGTTCTCCACTGCTTTCTGATCTATGTTCTTTAAGCGTGTGACCATTTTTTCAATTTCTCCATTTCCCAAGTTACCGATATTTTTACAGATAAACCGAAAGAAATTCAACGTTGCATATTCGTCATGCCAGTGGAACTCCTCTGGATTGTTTTTAATTTTACTGGCTCGCTGCTGTTCTTTGATTATCTGATCAGCTACACCTTTCATCGAATCTTCGTATCTCATATTATTCACCTACTCTTCCTCTACGCCCAGTGACGGTTTAAATCTTTTATCCTTTGCCTGCGGTACCACGATCTCATAAAAATAAAATCCTAAATACCCAAGTGCCTGCTTCTTCATTTTATAAAAAGAAGTCCTGCCTATTCCTAACTCCTGTTGTACTTCCATATCTGTCTTATTATAATGACTGCAAAAACAGGAATGAAGGATCTCACTGAGCATCACACCATTCGGTGCATAGAACTTAACCAGTGTCATTCCACGATAGATCATATCTGACAAGCCATAAATAATCATCAAGTTATTCATTTCCCGGTGCATCTTTGGCACATTCAGCTGATTGTTATAAATGCTCAGATAACTCAACGCATATGCCATATCTTCATTGATCTTCTCCTGGCACTCCATATCCAGTTCTTCTAACACAATCTGATTTTCCAAAATCAATTTCTGATAGCTTGTCATCAGTTCTTTGATATCTGTATAATGTCTCTCCATCGTTACTTCCAGATAATCCTGCGCATGGCTTGCCATCTGGAAGGTAATCTCTTTCATTGATTTAATTGCATAATCTCTGTCTGTCATCAGTTTCAAAATCTCCTTATCATCATCACACTAACTGGCAGTCTTTCAGACCAGTTCGCTTTCCCCATGATTTTGATGGGAAGCAATTACTTACTACAACTTGCAGAAGCGGATATCCAAAAGGCATTGTGGGAGCTACCTTTGCTGACCGGAATCCATCTTCTTATGTAAAACCTGCAGGAATATAAAGGGAAAGTGACTATCCCTGCCGGTTAATAATCATTAATCTTCTAACAATACTGCATTGATTTTTTCCAATTTGCGCACCATGAAGCATGTAATAATCTTTCTTTCTCCGAACTCACTATAAAATACCCTTTTCCAAGTCCACCTCCATATCCTCCAAGAACCTGATCCAGGTCTTTCAGTGCAGCTAAAACATAGCTTCTTGATCTATTTGTGATCTCACATAATTGTTTTAGCGTATGTGGCTCTCTTCTTATTATGAATAATATTTGTCTCTTTAGTAAATCAAACTCTAAGTCCGTTAATTGATTTTTCTTTTTTATTTTCTTTTTGTACTCAATAACACCCATATGGTAGCGTTCATTAAATCTTTTCCATACATCATCCGGATCACACAGCAAAAATTTTGATAATTCTTCTTTAAATGCTCTCCTAGACATATCATCTTTTTTTCTGATTACTGAAAATGCTCCACAATCTTGATACAAATTTTTAATTTCACTTATTGAAGTTCCTTCATCTTTTAATTTCCTATAAGTCGTACTTCTTGACTGGAACATAATCACCTGCATATCAATAGCTGTTTTCTTGCCTTTAATTAGTTCAAGTATCTGTTCTACTAAATCATTCATTGTGATTCCTCCTTCCTTTTATGACACTATTATAAGGCTAACGCTGAACCTTTTCTTTACGATTCTGTATCATTCTGTATTATTTTCTCTCCATAAACCATTTATCCACTTCATAAAACAAATGGCTTTCCTGCCCCTGTATCATACAGGTGTACATCATTCCTACACCGCCTGCCTTTCTGCTGGCACATCGCTCGATTTTCAAAATTCTGTCGATGTTATATTTTCTTCCATCTTCCCAGGTAAAGAATATAGGAACCAGTTTTCCATCTTTCCGAAACTCTGCCACTACATCTACATATACTTTATTCATACCGACACCTCACTATAAAATTTCAATTGCTCTTGGCGATGCCGAATTCCTTCGGATATATCCGTTTTGCTCCAACTGCTTGATTCTGGAAAAAGCAGATGATGTTGATCTTACTCCGATCAGTTTTCCAAATTCCCGAACTGTCGGCGGATATCCATGCTCCTTCGTATAATTCAAAATGCACTGATAGCTTTCTTCCTGTTTTCTGGTTAATGTCTGTTTCAAATCTATCCCTCCCATTATCCATGAAAATAACTGTGTGGATGAACCGTATGTGTACCAGCGTCCAAGTGGGATAAGACTTTATTCTGATACATAACTGCTCTCTGTATACTGAAATACCAAACCGTCGTCTGATCTCATCTACAGTACGATCCATCTTTTCTAATTTTTCTTGTTTCTCTTGATTACCAAAAAGCTCCAACTGTACGGGAATATCATCCAACACAAGATCTACTGCTCGAATACCAAGGCTTCTGATTGGATGCTCCCATTTATAATAATCCTTAAACAATTGAAATGCTGCTGTCACAATCTCATCTGTTATATTTGTCGGATGGTGTAATTGTTTCTGTCTCGAAAAACTAAACAAGCCATTGTCTCGGACCGTAATTTCAATCGTTTTGCATTTAAAACCATGTTTTCTTAATCTTGCTGCAACGCTTTCTGCTAGTGCCATCTGAATGATCCAGACATCCAGATCATCTTCCAAATCTCTTGGAGTTGTAGTGCTATTGCCGATTGACTTCACCGGAGCTGCATACCCTTCTTTGCAAACTGGATCATCATCCCAGCCATTTGCAAATGACCATAACACAATTCCCATCTTTCCAAAATGGCTTTCTAGCATTGTTTCATCACTTTCTGCAAGTTCCCCAATGGTTCGGATCCCCAGCTTCTGAAGTTTCTTCCGAGTCTGTCTTCCAACATAAAGCAGATTCGATGCAGGAAGCTGCCAAATCATACTTTTATAATTCTCCCGGTTAAACTCTGTAATCGCATCTGGCTTTTTGTAATCCGAACCAAGTTTCGCATAAATCTTATTCCAGGAAATTCCAATACTTACCGTTACACCCAGTTCGTATTTAATCCGATGGCTGATTTCTCTTGCAATCGTTATTCCGCTTCCTTTCAGATTTCTACTATCTGATACATCCAGCCAGGCTTCATCAATCCCATATGGCTCGATCTTGTCCGTATACTCCGAATAGATTTCTCTTGCCATCTGTGAAAATCTCAAATACAAGTCCATTCGTGGCGGCACAAAAATGATTTCCGGGCAAATCTGTTTTGCCTGCCATAATGCCATTCCAGTCTTTACACCTTTTCGCTTTGCAATATAATTTGCTGTCAGCACAATTCCATCTCTGGCTTCCGGATCACCGCCAACTGCAAGAGGCATTCC
>CANPET010000169.1 GCA_947573465.1 uncultured Eubacterium sp. | reverse complement strand
AATGTTCAAGTAATGAGGTGAAGGTATTCCCTCTGTACTCTATTTCAGCAGGAAAGTATACCTCCCACTATAAACCGGAATTTTTAATAAAGTCCTGTTCCCTGGACTCCTGCTGCTGCACCAAACTGACTCAGCATCATATTTACCATAGCAGTAATATCTACAACACCTTCTGTCGGAATCATTTCCTTAATAGTAACTTTTCCTTCTTTTAAGTTTGATATAAATGAGACACTTCCGGTAATATCATTATCTGTGCCTTTAATTTCTCCTGAGTCAACAGATAAGTTGCACACTCTCTCGCCTTTGTCCCCTGTCACATTCAGTTTTGCTACTACATTCACTTTTGCGTCTTTCAATGTACTAACAATCTTATCTTTATTTTCTTTTACTTCTTTTACAGCCTCGTCTAACTGCTTTGAACTATCCTTCTTCATTTCTGCAAACTGTTTGCCCATTTCTGTATCAGCACCAAACATATTCACATACCAGTCCATAAGTGCTGTGTATACTTCTTTTAATGAACCATCCTCACAGAACTTAACCAAATCTGCAGCCACTTTATCAGCATTGTCACTGCCCACTGTCAATGTATAATCATCTCCATCTTTTCCTTGAATATCTGCAAATGATTTGTCAAGATTATTCATTACCTCTAACACAAGTTTCTGTAAATCTACTGCTGACTTACTCATATCCGGCATCTCAATGTTCATAGCCTGACAAACCTGTTTCATATCCAATGAAATATATTTTCCGGCACCTAACTGTCCCATTGCTGTCTCAACCTGTGCTCCTACAGTTTCATCAACTGACTTAATAAAATCTGTTAATGCTCCAACATTTACATATAATTTTGCACCATCAATTACAACCGTAGTAACTTCAGCATATTCTGTCACTCCATACTGTGCAGATATCTTTACAGCCTGCTTTGTATCTGACTCTGCTGTCGTTTCCATTTTTAATTTAAGTGCTATGCTGTCACCGTTCTTTAACTGTTTTGGAATATCTTTTTCCTTAGATATATCTGTTCCTTTTGCATTAAAAGTGAACTCCATATCTGCTGTTCCTGTCTTAATGTCCTGCATCTTGGCAGCCTCTTTAAAGAAAGAGCTGTTCTCTGCTTTTTTGTCACCACAACCGGTAAATACCGTCATTACCATTATAAGTGACAATACAATTGATAATAATTTTTTCATATTTTATCCTTCCTCCTTAACGTAAATATATAGTCATTATTAGTATATCATAACTATTATAAATTGTGTAACATTCTTTCACTAATACTTTCTTATACTTCCGGCTTTTCCTCTCCCCAAAAATCCACTGGTTCATAATCTCTTAATGCTACAAGATATCCTCTATCCTGCAGTTCCTGCTGTATAATATCCAATGTTTCCTCTGAATCTGCAATCACTGTATGATAATGATATTCTGATGTAATTTGCTCCAGCGGAACGGAAACTCCTCCTTGAATACTCTCCACATATTTTTTTGCATCTATTCTGGATTTAATATTCATAGGCACTCTTACCACGTTATACAACTTATGATAAACAAACACATCCTCTACCTTGCCACCACAATCTACAATCAGATTCAGTTCATCTAACATTTTTTCTTCGCTATGTTTTACCTTAAACACACGGGATATAAAACCTTTATCTTTTAAAACGTATCCCTTGTGTGTGGAAACAATGTCATGGTTCAACGCACGAAGCAAAGCAATATCCTGTACAACAACCTGCCTGCTTACCTGAAATTTTTCGGCTAACTTTGTTCCTGATACCGGCTCATTGCTCTCCTGCAGAATTTTCAACAAATTTTCCCTTCTTTTTTCTCCGCTCATCTGTTCCTCCTAATGAGTTCCTAAATTCTGTGCAGATTTTTCAGTGAAATATCCATAATTGGCGCTGAATGTGTTAATGCCCCACTGGAAATATAGTCCACTCCTAAATCTATTAACTTTGAAATATTTTCTCTTGTTACATTTCCTGATATTTCAATCTCAGCTCTTCCTGCAATAATTTCTACTGCCTCTTTCATCACATCATGGTCCATATTATCTAACATAATAATATCTGCACCTGCTTCTACAGCCTCTTTTACCATATCAAGATTTTCCACTTCTACTTCTATCTTTCGTACAAATGGTGCATACTCTTTTGCCATCTCAATTGCCTGCTTCACGCCACCTGCTGCACCAATATGATTATCTTTTAATAAAACTCCATCCGTCAGGTTATATCTGTGGTTATTTCCTCCACCGACTCTTACTGCATATTTTTCGAAAATTCTGTTATTTGGTGTCGTCTTTCTGGTATCTAATAATTTTACCTTACTATCCTTCAGCAGTTTTGCAATAGAATTTGTATAGCTGGCAATACCGCTCATTCTCTGCAAATAATTCAGTCCTGTTCTTTCTCCCACTAACAGTACACGGATATCGCCTGTCACAGTTCCCATTAACTGGCCTGCTTTTACCTGGTCTCCATCCTTTACAAACAACTTGATTTCTGTCGTTTCGTCCAACAATTCAAATGCTCTGGCAAAAACCTGAAGACCACATATTACTCCGTCTTCTTTACAAATCAAATCCACCTGTCCCATAGTTCTCTCTGGCATAACAGAATTCGTAGTAACATCCTCACTTGTTACATCTTCCTTTAGCGCACTTTCTATCAATGGGTCTACTGTTAATTTTAATGTTACCTGATCAAACATTTTTCTCCTCCTTGTTTCTCTCTCGATTATTTTTGCTTTCATCTATTAAATCTAAAATCATCTTTTTATTATCTATATTCCACTGCTCTAAGTTTTCATATAAACTCATATCTATCTGTTCCTCACTTATTTCCCCGACTTGAATTTTATCAATCTGCTCTGTCATATCCAATGCCGCTCTTTTAGCAAAAACCATACTTTCCAGCAAAGAATTACTTGCGAGACGGTTTTTTCCATGAACTCCATTACATGCTGTCTCTCCCACAGCATATAACCTCTCCATCGATGTTTTACTTTGAAGATTTACTTTAATTCCTCCCATAAAATAATGCTGTGCAGGCACTACCGGAATCATCTCTTTTGGAACATTATATCCATGCTCTTTGCAATGTTTCACAATATTGGGGAAATGTAAGTCCAATTGTTCCTGTTCTATTGGTCTCATGGAAAGCCATACATGATTCATATCATCTTTTTTCATCTGTTTTTTAATGTTATGAGTCAAAATATCTCTTGGCAGTAACTCATCCGTAAAACGATGATGGTTCTTATTAAATAACTGTGCTCCCTCACCTCTGACCGACTCAGAAATCAAAAAACTTCTGTCTTCTTCTTTTTCTGAATAAAAAGTGGTTGGATGTATCTGCACATAATCGATATCCTTTAATTCAATATGATGTCTGATTGCGACAGCAATGGCATCTCCTGTCAAATGACGATAATTGGTTGAATATCTGTATATTCCACCGATTCCTCCACTTGCCAGAACAGTATAATCTGCCATAATGGTATCCATTGTATCATCATCCTTTTTTACTACAACACCATAACATACATTTTCCTCTTCGCATATTATGTCAACCATAGTCCAATGTTCTTTAATTGTAATATTCTGACACTTTTTGCACTGTTCATATAAATGACTGGTAATCTCTTTTCCAGTAACATCTTTATGATAAAGAATACGGTTTCTGGCATGGGCCCCTTCTTTCGTAAACGCAAGATTACCCTTTTCGTCTCTCGCAAACCTGACACCGAACGCTAATAAATCTTTCACTACATCCGGAGAAGACTTTATCATCGTTTCCACGGCAGCTGTATCATTTTCAAAA
This sequence comes from uncultured Eubacterium sp., assembly GCA_947573465.1. Classification (GTDB taxonomy): domain Bacteria; phylum Bacillota; class Clostridia; order Lachnospirales; family Lachnospiraceae; genus Eubacterium_G. The sequence goes on along the minus strand of CANPET010000169.1, from coordinate 852 downwards.
TGTCCCGCCTTCATGGTATCATAAAAATAGCTGTCAAAATCATCCTCATCTTTTAACATGCACATTCCACCCTGTGCCAGATAAGAATCACTATGTTCTACAATATCTTTTGTAATAATTAATATATTTTTGTCTTTTGGAAGGTTTAGCGCACAGTATAATCCTGCACAGCCACTTCCCACAATTACTATATCTGCTTTCATTCTAATCTCGATTTCCAGTATGAATCATCAATAATTATTAATGTATATCATACTTATCTGTTTTTTATGCCTTTTTATTTTGCAAGTTCCAACATCTGTACTAAAGGTACATTTGCCTTTTCTATCATATCTTCTTCCATAATTACTTCCGGTTGAAAATTTTCCAAGGCTGTTAATACATTATCTAAAGTAATTTTTTTCATATCCGGGCATATCTGGTCTCCCTTTACAGAATAAAATACCTTATCCGGATTCTTCTGCTGAAGTTCATAAAATACCCCTGTCTCTGTAGCAATGAGAAACTCTTCCTTATCAGACTTAGTTGCATAATCAATGATTTCTGAAGTACTTCCAATGAAGTCTGAAACTTCTAAAACTTCCTCCACGCACTCTGGATGTGTCAACACTGGTGCCCCTGGATGTTTTTCTTTCGCATCTAAAATATGCTGCTTTGTAATCTCTTTATGTATTGGACAAAATCCATCATTAAAAATAAAATGTTTTTCCGGAACCTGTTTTGCCACATACTGTGCCAGATTATTATCCGGTATAAAAAAGATGTCTTTATTTGGTAACGCTTTTACTACTTTAATCGCATTGGAAGATGTAACACACACATCAGAATAAGATTTAATCTCTGCTGTAGAGT
>CANPET010000168.1 GCA_947573465.1 uncultured Eubacterium sp. | reverse complement strand
TTTTTATTGATTTAAGAGATAGAACAGGTATTTTACAGTTAGTTTTTGATGAAAATGACGGGGAAGTTTTTGAAAAGGCAAAAGAACTTCGAAGCGAGTTTGTAATTGCCGCTGAAGGAAAAGTCAGAAAGCGTGACGGTGCTGTCAATGAAGAACTTGAAACTGGTGATATTGAAGTTACTGTAGATACGCTCAAGATTCTTTCAGAATCAGAAACACCACCATTTCCAGTGGAAGATGATGTAAATACAAGAGAAGATTTAAGACTGCAGTATCGTTATCTGGACTTAAGACGTCCTACATTGCAGAAGAATTTAAAGCTTCGCAGTGATGTAACAACATTTATCCGCAAATTTATGTCGGACGAAGGGTTTATAGAGATTGAAACTCCGACACTTTGTAAGTCTACACCTGAGGGAGCAAGAGATTATCTTGTACCAAGCCGTGTGCATCCTGGTGAGTTTTATGCACTTCCTCAGTCTCCTCAGTTATTTAAGCAGTTGCTAATGTGTTCCGGTTACGACAGATATATTCAGATTGCCAGATGTTATCGTGATGAGGACTTAAGAGCAGACAGACAGCCGGAATTCACACAGGTAGATATGGAGTTATCTTTTGTAGATATTGATGATGTGATTGATGTGAACGAAAGATTAATTCAGGCAATGTTTAAGGAAATCTTAAATGTTGATATTCCACTTCCAATGCCTAGAATGTCATGGCAGGAAGCGATGGACAGATATGGTTCCGATAAGCCGGATACCAGATTTGGCATGGAATTAGTGAATGTAACAGATGTGGTTAAGGATTGTGGATTTGGCGTTTTTACCGGTGCTATTGAGAATGGCGGAACTGTTCGTGGTATCAATGTAAAAGGTCAGGGAGCAATGCCGAGAAAGAAGATTGATAAGTTAGTTGATTCTGCCAAAGGAAATGGAGCAAAAGGTCTTGCATATCTTTGTATTAATGAAGATGGAACATACAAGTCATCTTTTGCCAAGTTTATGACAGAAGAAGAATTAGATAACTTGGTAAAAGAGATGAAAGGTGAGCCGGGCGATTTGTTATTGTTTGCAGCAGACAGGAACAAAATTGTATGGAATGTACTTGGTGCACTTCGTTTAGAACTGGCAGAAACTCTTGAATTAATTGATAAGAATAAATGGAATTTCTTATGGGTAGTAGAATTTCCACAGTTTGAGTGGTCTGATGAGCAGGAAAGATTTATTGCAATGCATCATCCGTTCACAATGCCAATGGAAGAGGATTTAGAGTATCTTGATACAGATTTAGGAAAGGTTCGCGCAAAAGCTTATGATATTGTATTAAATGGTACAGAACTTGGTGGAGGAAGTGTCAGAATCCATCAGGCAGATATTCAGGAGAAGATGTTTAAGGCACTTGGCTTCACACAGGAACAGGCTCATGAGCAGTTTGGTTTCCTTTTGGATGCGTTTAAGTATGGAGTTCCACCACATGCAGGACTGGCTTATGGACTTGATCGAATGGTAATGCATATGGCTGGGGAAGATAATATCCGTGAGGTTATTGCATTCCCTAAGGTGAAGGATGCATCCTGTCTTATGACATCAGCACCAAGTCCGGTAGATAATAAGCAGTTAGAGGAACTGGCGATTGATATTGTGAAGAGTGAAACAGAAGAAGCGTAGTAAATATGATACAAAAAGGCAATGGAGTCAAAAAAGATTTCATTGTCTTTTTGGTTATGGTAAGATAAATATAATAATGTGTTCGAGGAGGTGAGCAGAAATGGATAATAAAGATATCATACATATTGCTATGCAGCAATCGGCATATGATTGTAATTGCAGTGCAGAGGATTTTATACGGAAAGAGAACGTAATCAATGAATCTGTACCTAATGATAATGCAAGACGATATTTGAAACTTCCATTAATTTGTCATATGGTTTCTTATGGGACGAATATTGTTGCGTGTGGTCGTGAAGACTTACTTCCTGAAATAAGAAAATTTATGGATAGTGTACCTAATATAGAAAATTGTTTTGAGACACCAGGATTGTATCCGTTAAATAATATATTGAAAATAGCGAATGCAGAAATTTGTTTTATGGCAGACTATTTTTTGCCGGATATTAATGAGGTGTATCGTACAGAACTTTCTTGTGAATATGAGATAAGAGTTTTGGAAAAAGAAGATTTGGCATCACTCTATCTTCCGGAGTGGAAGAATGCTTTATGTGAAGATAGAAAGCATTTAGATATATTAGCTGTAGGTGCTTATGACAATGATGAATTGGTGGGACTTGCAGGGTGCTCGGCTGATTGTGATATGATGTGGCAGATTGGTGTAGACGTTTTGCCACAATATAGGAGAAGGGGAATTGCTTCAGCACTAACAAATAGACTGGCAAGAGAAACTTTTGAACGTGGGAAGGTACCATTTTATTGTGCTGCATGGTCTAATGTAAAGTCCGTGAGAAATGCCATACGCAGTGGATTTCGGCCAGGATGGGTAGAAATCACTGCGAAGGATATTGAGTTTGTAGACGAAATGATAGGAATAGTAATTTAATACACATAAATAAGTGTGAAAAAACGACGTTTGTGTCGTTTTTTCTTACGTTTGAGGAAAAGGGGTTGACGTAAGCAAAAAGGAGTTGATATACTGCGTATCGCCTAAGAAAAATAAAGAACGGAGTATAGCTTATATGAATGAAGTATTAGTAAATGATATAGATTTTGTTATACCTATATCAGAAACATCCAATATGATAAAAAGATGTTATTAGAGTATGATAGTAAAAGATTAACTGGCACTTATGAAATAAAAAATCGATTATAATTGCACGGAAACGGAGGTATATATGGGCAATAAATATAAAAAAATATCAAGTATTGCTATAGCCATAATTATACTAATTGGTACATTAGCACCTTTTAATAGCAATGCAAATGAAATATATAGTTATGGAAATTGGGAATATGTAATAAAAGATGGAAATATTACTATCACGAAGTATCTTGGAAATGAAGCAGGCATTACAGTTCCGGTTGTGATAGATGGTAAAAAAGTAACGGAAATTGGTGATGAAGCGTTTAGGGGCAATGAAACTGTAGAGAGTGTCATTCTTCCGGAAGGAATCATTACGATAGGAATAGCCGCTTTTGACCATTGCACGAAATTAGAGCATATAGAAATTCCAAATAGTGTTAAGACAATTAAGCGTATGGCATTTTGCAGGTGTGAATTAACACAATTGAATTTGCCATCGGGATTAATGGAAATTGATGATTTTGTGTTTTCAGGTTGCAATAATTTGAAACACATTACGATACCGGAAAGTGTAGTAACAATTAAATTTTCTGCATTTGCATTTTGCAATAAAATTGAAAGCATTACAATTCCTAAAAATGTTGTAAATATTGAATTTTGTTGTGAAGAATATAAAAGTTTATCCAATATAAATGTTGATAGCGATAATAAGTTTTTTAGCAGTAAAGAAGGTGTATTATACAATAAGGAACAAACATCTCTGCTATTTTACCCACAAGCAAAAAAAGGTGCAAAATTTATCGTTCCTAATAGTGTGAAAAACATAAGAGTAGCAGCATTTGCATTTTGCACTGAATTGGAAGAAATTACGATTCCTAAAAATGTAGTATCTATTGGAGAAAGTGCGTTTATAAAATGCACTCATCTAAAATATGTAAGATTGCCTGATTCAATTACATCCATTCAAAAAAATACATTTTATCAGTGTACAGGTATCAACAGCATTACAATTCCTCAAAATGTGAAAAAAATTGATAAGCAGGCATTTGCAAACTGTATTAATTTAAAAGAAGTAACATTACCGAAAAAACTGGAAGAAATAGAATATGCCAGTTTTGAGAATTGCAGAAGTTTAATAAACATAGCAATTCCGGAAAGTGTTCATAAAATAGGTCGCCTAGCTTTTGCATTTTGCAATGGTCTAAATAGTATCACAATACCAACCAATGTTAGAACGATTGAAAGCTGTGCATTTTATAATTGTTCTAGTTTAAAAGAGGTCAATCTCTCAAAAAATTTATCGGTGATTGAATTTAAAGTTTTTAGTGGATGCACGAATTTAGAAAAAATTGTAATTCCAAAAGGCGTTAATGAGATAGGCGAGGGTGCATTTATGTTATGCGAAAAATTAAAGACAGTAAAATTTATGGGGAAAAAGCCTGCTCATATGGGGAAAAATATTTTTGATAATTGTAGTCGGGAGTTTACTATTTTGTATCCACGAAACTATGAAAGCAGCTGGGCAGGTTATACAGACTATCCAAAGAAATCGCATAATGATGTAAAAATTCCAGTTTCAAAAATCAGTCTGAGTAGGAAAGAAGTAATACTCTCAAAGGGACAATATTATAAATTAAAGTGGAAAATAACACCGATTGATGCAGACGTAAAATCTGTCACATGGAAGTGCTCTGATAAAAAGGTTGCAACAATATTAAAAAAACGTCTTGTTAAGGCTAAAAAAGTAGGAACCTGTATAATAACGGTAATCACAAAAGACGGAAAGAAAAAAGCAAAATGCAGGATAAGAGTTGTTAAACCTGTTGAAAAAGTTAGAATCAGTGAGAAACAAATCTCTATAAAAAAGGGAAGTAAATGCACTCTTAAGGCTGCCATAAAACCTAGAAATGCCACAATTAAAAAAGTGGCATGGAGCAGTA
>CANPET010000167.1 GCA_947573465.1 uncultured Eubacterium sp. | reverse complement strand
GGAAATGTGGTGATTTTTGCAATTTACACTTGACAAAGGTCACTTCATAACAGGTTAGATATGGATGACAAAACAGTAGTAAAAACAGTTGTGAAGGTTTCTAGTGTTAGTATTATATCTAATATTATTTTGAGTTTGTTGAAATTATTAGCAGGAGTTTTTGGCAGATCAATGGCAATGCTGTCAGATGCAATACATTCGTTATCAGATGTTTTTAGCACCATAATTGTTATTATTGGCGTAAAGATGGCGAAGAAAGAAGAGGATAGTGATCATCAGTATGGTCATGACAGAATGGAGAGTTTGGCATCGCTTGCATTAGGTGCAGTATTGTTTTTGACAGGTGCGCTTTTAATATATGAAGGAATAAAAAAGATATATTTAGGAGAGGAAATCAGTACACCTGGAACGATTGCTTTGATTGCGGCAGTTGTTTCTATTGTAGCAAAAGAGGGAATGTACTGGTATACAAAGAAAGCAGCAGATAGAATTCATTCTGATGCATTAAGAGCCGATGCATGGCATCACAGATCCGATGCATTGTCTTCTGTAGGCAGTTTAATTGGTGTAGCGGGAGCTATGCTGGGCGTGAAAATATTGGACCCGGTTATGGCAGGAATAATCGGTCTGGTAATTATTAAGGTTGCTTATGACATTGTCAAAGAGGCTGTGGATAAAATGGTTGATAAGGCGTGTGATGATGAGACTGTCAAGGCTATGAAAGAGTTGGTTTTAAGTGTGGAAGGTGTCCAGGGACTGGACTTAATTAAAACCCGAATGTTTGGCACAAAAATATATGTGGATATTGAGATTAGTGCTGATGGAAATTTGCTTTTAAGACAATCTCATGAAATCGCAGAAATGGTGCATGATAATATTGAAAGAGAGTTTCCGGATGTAAAACATTGTACAGTACATGTGAATCCGGCAGGATATGAGCATAAGAAATTACCATAAAAAACATATAAAATGATAATATATAGTCATTTTCAACAAAAAAGTGCATTTTTTTAAAATAGTCGGTTTACACTGGCTATTTTTTGTGTATAATATATGTTGGACCGACAGATACTTAAAAAGAAACAGATGTTTCGATTTTAGAAAGGATACTGTATTGAAACAACAAGATTTTAATCAAAAAATTGAAGAATTAGTTGGAATTGGTCAGAACAAAGACGGTCAGTTAACTACAGATGAAATTAAGGAATTTTTTGCAGAAGACAGTCTCACTGCAAAACAGGAGACAACATTGTTCTCAAAAATTCAGGAAAATAATATTACTGTAGTTTTATCTGAGAAAGATGCAGATTCTGATAGTACAGATTCCGCAGAAGAAGTAGTATTTAATGATGATGGCGAGGAGATGGTGGAGATTAAAGTAGATTTAATCACAGAAGTTGCCGAGCCTACAGATGAGGATATTGCTTCTGTTGCAGCGGACGAAGAGGATTTATTGGATCCCGCAGACGAGGATTTTGATAACGATGATGAGGAAACGGTGGAATTAGATGCCGTAGATTTGCTCGAGGGTGTGGGAACAGAAGATCCGGTACGTATGTACTTGAAAGAAATCGGTACAGTAGCTTTGTTGACAGCAGAGGAAGAACTGGAACTTGCAAAGCGCAAGACAGAAGGGGATTCTGTTGCAAAAGAAAAGTTAATAGAGGCAAATTTGCGTCTTGTAGTTAGTATTGCAAAGAGATATACAGGACGTGGTATGAGTTTTCTGGATTTAGTTCAGGAAGGAAATCTGGGTCTTATAAAAGGCGTAGAAAAGTTTGACTATACAAAAGGTTATAAGTTAAGTACATATGCTACATGGTGGATTAGACAGTCGGTTACAAGAGCACTGGCAGATCATGCCAGAACAATCCGTGTACCAGTTCATATGGTCGAGACGATTAACAGAATGTCAAAGATGCAAAGAAAGCTGACGCTGGAATTGGGATATGAGCCATCCACAAAAGAATTGGCACAGGCATTGGATATGACAGAAGAAAAAGTTCTGGAAATTATGCAGATTGCAAGAGAGCCGGCTTCTTTAGAGACTCCGATTGGAGAGGAAGATGACTCAAACCTTGGAGATTTCGTGGCAGATAATAATGCAGTTACTCCGGAAGCAAATATTGAATCTGTAATGCTTCGTGAGCATATTGATGTATTATTAAAGGATTTAAAAGACAGGGAGCGTGAGGTCATTATTCTTCGATTTGGATTAAGAGATGGTCATCCTAGAACATTGGAAGAAGTAGGAAAGATTTTCAGTGTAACGAGAGAACGAATCAGACAGATTGAGGCAAAGGCTTTGAGAAAGTTAAGAAACCCGGTCAGAAGTAAAAAAATTAAAGATTTTTTAGGTGAGTAAGTGTTTCTTTATTAAGTTAATAAGATAATAGATTTTGACACTCGAATTATATAGTTGATTTAATAAAATAAGAAAAGGATATATAAAACTTAATTTTGTTTGACAAAAAGCATAAAATAGTTTATAAAATTAAGTAGAGATTAAAAAGGGTACAAAGACGTACGTGGATAACTCCATTCGTTTTTGTACCCTTTTTTGATGAGTAATATGTTATAAAAGAGCACATTACGATATAGAATAAGTTTCAAGGAGGAAAATCATGGAACAGAATGTATTATTCAAAAAGGCAGAAGAAAATGGATTATATGATTCCAGATTTGAACATGATAACTGTGGTATTGGTGCAGTTGTTAATATCAAAGGTAAAAAGAGTCATGCAACAGTAGAGAATGCTTTAAAGATTGTAGAAAATCTTGAGCATCGTGCCGGTAAAGATGCAGAAGGAAAAACTGGTGACGGTGTCGGCATTATGCTGCAGATTTCGCATAAATTTTTTAAGAAGGTTACAAAACCATTAGGAATTGATATTGGGGAAGAGAGAGAATACGGTGTTGGTATGTTCTTTATGCCACAGGATGATTTACAGCGTAAGAGTGAGATGAAGATGTTGGAAATCATTACCGAAAAAGAGGGGCTTGAATTTCTTGGCTGGAGAGAGGTACCTGTAAATCCGGAAGTATTGGGCAGCAGGGCATTAGAATGTATGCCGTGTATTATGCAGTGCTTTATTAAAAAGCCGGAAGATGTAGAAAAGGGACTTCCATTTGATAGAATGCTGTATATTGTAAGAAGAGTATTCTCACATAGTAATGCAGGTACCTATACAGTATCTATGTCGAGTAGAACGATTGTATATAAGGGAATGTTTTTAGTGGATCAGTTAGGACCATTCTTTGCTGACTTGATGGACAAAAATTATGAGTCTGCCATTGCACTCGTACATTCCAGATTTTCAACCAATACACAGCCTAGTTGGAAAAGAGCGCATCCGAACAGATTTATTGTACATAATGGAGAGATTAATACCATTCGTGGAAATGCGGATAACATGTTAGCCCGTGAAGAATCAATGAGTAGTGAGTATATGCAAAACTCTCTGCAGAAGGTTATGCCGGTAGTAGATGTGAATGGTTCTGATTCAGCGATGCTGGATAATACATTAGAATTTTTAGTAATGAATGGTGTTGAACTTCCATTGGCGGTTATGATGTGTATTCCGGAGCCTTGGGAGAAGAATGATACAATCAGCCAGAGTAAGAGAGACTTCTATCAGTATTATGCAACCATGATGGAGCCTTGGGATGGACCTGCATCAATCCTTTTCTCAGATGGTGATTACATGGGAGCAATCCTTGATAGAAATGGACTACGTCCTTCCAGATATTACATTACAGATGACGACCAGCTGATTCTTTCATCAGAAGTAGGAGTGCTGGAGATTGACCCGGCAAAGATCGTTGTAAAGGAACGCCTCCGTCCAGGTCGTATGTTGTTAGTAGATACGGTTAATGGAAAATTAATTGATGATGATGAGTTAAAGGAAAGTTATGCAGCAAGAAAACCTTATGGTGAGTGGCTCAATAACAATTTAGTTTATTTAAAAGATATCAATATTCCAAATGTAAGAGTGGAAAGTTTTGAAAAGGAAGAGCGTCAGAGACTTCAGAAAAATTTTGGATATACGTTTGAAGACTTAAAGCGTATTATCCCAATGGCAAACAATGGAATTGAGGCTACAAAAGCTATGGGGAAAGATACTCCACTGGCAGTTTTGAGTGAAAGAAATCATCCGCTATTCCATTATTTTAAACAGTTATTTGCACAGGTAACAAATCCGCCAATTGATGCAATCCGTGAGGAAATTGTAACTTCTACATCAGTATATATCGGAAATGACGGAAATATTTTAGAAGAACAGCCGGAAAATTGTAATGTATTAAAGATTAGACATCCTATTCTTACAAATACAGATATATTAAAACTGAAAAATATTGATAAACCAGGATTTAAGTCCGCAGTGGTACCGATTGTTTATTATAAGGGATTGGATATTGAAAAGGCTATTGAACAGGTATTTGTAGATGTGGATAAGGCACATAAGGATGGTGCCAATATTATTATTCTGTCTGATAGAGGGGTGGATGAGTACCATGTACAGATTCCTTCACTTCTTGCTGTGTCAGCGGTACATCAATACTTGGTTAAAACGAAAAAGAGAACAACATTATCACTGATATTAGAAAGTGGTGAGCCAAGAGAGGTACATCATTTTGCGACACTTCTTGGTTATGGTGCCAGTGCAATCAATCCATATCTTGCTCATGAAACAATTAAGCAGATGGTTGAGGAAGAGATGATTAATAAAGACCCATATGCAGCGATTGATGATTATAACGAGG
>CANPET010000166.1 GCA_947573465.1 uncultured Eubacterium sp. | reverse complement strand
TCACAAAAGATAAAAAAGGTCCTATACCTTACCCCCAAGTAAAGTATAGAACCAAAAAAGTCCTTAATTAGCAGAACCCGCATCAGCTTTGGCTGATGTGGGTTCTGCTGTATCATAAAATATCTTATTCTTTATGCTTTTGTTGATATTTAGGGTCACTTCATAAACCTTATGTTAATAAGGCGTTTGGACCATTATTCAGTTTGTTTTTATCATGCCGTCAAAGCCCGTCTTTTTCTTTTATTGTGATACTTATAAAGATTAAAACCACAGGAAATCAGTGTAAGTTCTAAAATCACACCCTTTAGACCTCTTCTAAATAATCTTTTATAGGCTCTGTCCCACTTGATGATTCCAAAAGTTCCTTCTGACTGAATACTCCGATTCATGCATAACAACGCCCCGTGAATTGATTCCAGGTTATTTATTACTTCCTGATGCATTGAGGTAAGCTCTCTGTTTAACCGGGCAGTTCTGTTTCCTTCTTTTTTCTTACAGCATTCGCTTCGGTACGGACACTCATCACAGTTTTCACATTCATAGATTTCTTCCGTTCTTCCATATTTATTTTTATATACATGTTTATCGTATTTATATATGAATCTTTTCCCATTAGGACATATCAGCTCACCTTTTTCATTCTGCCTGAAATTTACAATTCGATAAGGATTATTGTGATATTTCTTATTTTTTGTTTCTTTCTCAAACATGGTGAACTTCATATATTTTTTCATGCCATGTTCTTCGCAGTAAATGTAGTTATTGTATGAACCATATCCTGCATCAGCCACTGGATATTCAGGATAATGTCCATAAGTCAGGTGGAACTTTTCTATCAGCGGAACAAAGCATTCCATATCTGATGCGTATTGTTTCGCATCTATGACTGCTATATATTCATCACATATGGCTGCCTGGACATTGTAAGCAGGAACAAGCTGGTCATTACCCATATAGTCTCTCTTGACTCTCATAAATGTTGCATCATGGTCAGTTTTCGCATAGCTGTTACGTTTGTCACCACATATCTCTATATGGTCTGCATATGCTTTAAGTCTCTCCATATATTCCTGCATTTTCTGGTATTGTTTCTGATACAGGCTTTTTCTATGTCCCCTTCCTGATACAAAAGTGGAAGCATCTAAGCCGGTCACATTCATATATTGCTCCAACATGTCTTCAATGTATTCAACAGCATATGCTTCCCTTTTTTCAAACTTAATGCCATAAAGACCAAGCACCTGTCCATTCATTTCATCTATCAGGTCAGAAACTTTTATAAATACCTTATCTCTGTTTGTTATACAGGACTTTTTCCAGACCCAGGTATATCTGTTGGCGTTGGCTTCTATCTTTGTTCCGTCAATGTATGTATGGTTTAAATCAACGTTATCCTGTTCAAATATGTATAGGTTTATGTCATTAAATATCTGTTCTATTGAGGCTGTTAGTTCGTTGCGGATAAAGTTGCCGAAGGTGGCAAAAGATGGGGCTTTCATTTCGTCAAGAAGATACATATATCTGATGTCATTCCTGCAGAGTTTTTCTAAATCCCTTAATGAACTTATCCCATTTTCCATAAAAGCAAACAGTATAACCTTTAGCAACTTCTGTGCATCACATCTTGGACGGCCTGTTTTGTAGCCTTTCCCGTCTACAAAGTATGGTGTTAGGTCAATGTGATCCATTACATCACAAAAAGTATAGACCGGATCAGAAATATCAATTATCTTTTCTAAATCCAGTGGCAATTTTAACTGTTTTGGTGTAGAATTATTATTGGTTGATTTATTTATTAGCATGAATTAATTATACCAAAAAGCAGCTATGGTCGCGAGGCCATAACTGCTTTTTTTCTTTAGAGGACTTTTTTTACAGCCCCGTGCTTATTGACAGAGCCGATAGGCACTGTCAATAAGAAACGCGAGTAAAAAGCTCGAGTAATAAAGTAAAAGGTTTTCATTAAAATAAAAATTTATTGCATTTTATTAAATAATCACATAAAATGATATAAAAGTGTGATAAAATGCACACAATTATGTATAATAATGTGAAAGGAGTGCTATATGGAACGGGAAATAATGAAAGAATTATTAAAATGGAAAAAATCAAAATATAGAAAACCTTTGATATTAAAGGGTGTCCGTCAAGTTGGAAAAACATGGATACTAAAAGAATTCGGAAAAAGATATTATGAAAATATTTCATATTTTAATTTTGACGAGAATGAATAATACAAACAATTTTTTGAAACGACGAAGGATACAGGAAGAATTATCGAGAATCTTATGCTTGCAACAGGACAAAAAATTTTACCAGAGAAGACGTTAATTATTTTTGATGAAATTCAGGATTGTCCGAAAGTTATTAATGCCATGAAGTACTTTTGTGAAAATGCTCCGCAATATCATGTTGCATGTGCAGGTTCATTGTTGGGGATTGCGTTGGCAAAACCGGCATCCTTTCCTGTGGGCAAGGTGGATTTTATGCAAATGAATCCGATGAACTTCACAGAGTTTTTAATGGCTAATGGAAATGACAATTTAGTACAATATATGGAACGCATTGACACGATAGAAAAAGTTCCTGATACATTTTTCAATCAATTAAGTGAAAAATTGAAAATGTATTATGTAGTGGGAGGAATGCCAGAACCTGTTTTGATGTGGACAGAAGAGAAAGATGTGGAAGCTATGCAAAAAGCATTGTCGAATATTATAAGTGCTTATGAACGGGATTTTGCAAAGCATCCGAACGTGAAGGAATTCCCTAAAATTTCTATGATATGGAAGTCAATACCATCTCAGCTCGCACGAGAAAATAAAAAATTTATATATAAAGTAGTGAAAGAAGGGGCAAGGGCACGAGAATACGAAGATGCTTTACAATGGCTGGTGGATGCTAATTTGATAAAAAAAATATATCGGATTACAGCACCAGGATTACCAATATCTGCTTATGATGATTTGACAGCATTCAAAATATATATGTCAGATGTGGGAGTTTTAAGGCAATTGGCGCAATTGGCTCCAACTGCATTTGGAGAAGGGAATCGTTTGTTTACAGAATTTAAAGGAGCATTGTCTGAGAATTATATTTTAGAATCATTAACAAATCAATTTGAAGTATTACCTCGGTATTGGTCGATGATTAATCCGTCGTACGAAGTTGATTTCATTATTCAACGTAAAAATGAGATTTTTCCAATAGAGGTAAAAGCAGAGGCGAATACTACATCTAAGAGTTTGAAAAAATATAAAGAAAAGTATGGAGATAAGGTAAAACTGCGAATTAGATTTTCTATGGATAATTTAAGTTTAGATGATGATATGTTGAATATTCCACTATTTTTAGCGGATTATACAGACAAATTAATAGAAATGTCGTTAAAATAAAATGAAGGCTGCCATGCAATGGCAGCTTATTTTAAACATATATACTTTTTCTATTATTTATGTGTAACCAATTTTCATAAAGTGATAGATTATAGGTAAGAAAGCAATAACAAAGGAGAATTCCATGGAAGATACCAAGATTATAGAATTATATTGGGCACGCAATGAAAAGGCAATCGCGGAAACGGATTTAAAATATGGAAGGTTGTGTAAGCAACTTGCGAGGAACATATTGTTTGATATAGAGGATGCAGAGGAAGTTTTGAATGAGGTATATTTAGGAATCTGGAATGCCATTCCACCCAGCAGGCCCAAATATCTGAAAACTTTTATTTGCAAAATCACAAAGAATGTCGCTATGGCAAAGGTACGATATTATAATGCCGACAAAAGGAAAGCAGAAGGAATGATACCATTACAGGAGATTGAAGAGATTGTATCAGGTAAAAATAATATTGAAGAAGAGTATGAGAAAAAAGAAATTGCTGGTTTTATTAGTGAATTTCTTTGGGGAATAGAATCGGAAAAAAGAAATATTTTTTTGAGTAGGTATTGGTATTATAACTCGATATCTGAAATTGCAAAAATCTATGGCATCAGTGAGAGTAAAGTTAAGACAATGCTGTTTAGAACACGAAGAAAATTAAAGGAATACTTAAAAGAGAAAGGGGTGGAATTATGACAAAAGAAACATTCTTAGAGTGCATACATGAAATAGATGAGAAGTTAATAGAAGATGTGCCAATAGAGCCGGTGGAGAAAAAACTCTCGGTTAGAAAAAGCATGGGTACTTATATTTGGATAAGGAAGAGTGTTAAGTATGTGGCACTAGCAGCATGTATTATGGCAGCAGTTGGATTAGGTGTACATGCATTTTGGAATACGAATAAAAATAATAATGCTAGTCATAATAGAGTGGCTCAGTCAGAAAATACTACAACAAAACAACGTAAAATAGTGAGTGATGGCACAAAATTTTTGTATAATAACAGCAATTATAAAGTGGTAGAAAGTGAAGAGTTTCTGATGTCAAATAGTCTGCCGGTATCTGTGGAGCAAAAAGATACAGGAAATTGTTTGAAAAACAATGTAGGGGATGCAGAAAATAATGTAATTCTGGGAGATTTATATGAGTACAAAAACTCTAGTGACTGGTCAGTACTTGTATTGAAGTTACCTGATGGTACATATAGGTTGGCAGTAGATGAGAATAAGTATTAGGAGGGGTGAAAAAAATGAGAAAAAGAATAATCACAGTTTTAATGGTAGTGATGGTGGTTTTATCTGGGTGTGGAAATAATGGACAACAAAGCAAGATAGAAGATAAGACAACGAGTATAGTAGAGAAAACAGTAACAAGTGCAGAGGATAAT
>CANPET010000165.1 GCA_947573465.1 uncultured Eubacterium sp. | reverse complement strand
ATTACAGATACAAAAACATCATTTACATATGATGCCGGTATTGTTACAACAACATACAAATATACCATTGACAAGAAGGCAGAGAGCACAGCAGATGGCACAGTTATGGGAATTATGCCACATCAGTATAAACATATGAGCGGCTATACATATCTTTCCAATACTGCAAGAACAATTCGTGGAACAATGAAATATTTAGTGGGAGATACATATCAGACTACATTGAAGTATGGTGGTATTCTTCCTTCACTTCCGGGAATAGATGATATGGATAAGTCTACATTACAGGGATATGTAGATGAATTTATGGAAAAATATGGGCCAACAGATGATGGTGGTCTTACAAAAGAAAAGTATGATGTGAATACATATGACACAGGAAAGAAATTAAATCGTGCAGTTCAGGCGATGGAAGCAGCTGAGGAATGCGGAGATACACAAGCAGCAACCAAAATTTTGAAAGGAATTGAAAATGAGTTGGCTGATTGGTTTACAGCAGATGGAACAGATAATGATAAATATTTCTATTATGATGAAGGAACAGGAAGTTTATTCGGATTTCCACAGGCATACTATACAGTAGATGGAATGACAGATCACCATTTTCACTATGGATACTTCATCAATGCATCTGCACAGGTAGCAATGAGGGATCCTGAATTTATTAAACAATATTCAAATGTTATTGATGAAATTATTGGTGATGTAGCTACATATGAGGAAAACCATAAAGATTCCAGATACCCATTTTTAAGAAACTTCTCTACATATGAAGGACATTCATGGGCATCCGGTCATGCAAATTTCGGTGATGGAAATAATCAGGAATCCAGTTCAGAGGCTATCAATGCATGGGCAGGTCTCATTTTATATGGTCAGGCAATGGGAGATGAAGAACTGACTGCACTTGGTGTTTATTTATATGAGACAGAAGTATCATCTGTAAACTGCTATTGGTTTGATATTGATGGAGATATTTTAGACCCTAAGTATACAGAAGGAACAGGTGCATCTGCTAAGTATATTCAGTCTTCTATGGTTTGGGGGGGCAAATATACATATTCTACGTGGTGGACAGATGAGCCGCTGCAGGTACAGGGAATTAATATTCTTCCTATGACAGCAGCATCATTCTATGCCGCAAGAAATAAAGAATATATTATTAATAACTGGAAGACCGCAGTGAGAAACGAGAATAGTTATGCCGGACTTTCAGAAAAACAGACAAAACGCTGGAATGAAATCTGGAGTGAATATCTGGCAATGGCTGATCCGGCACAGGCTATGGAATATTTTGATGATCAGTGCGATCCGGAAGCAGGAGAATCAAAAGCACATGCTTATCATTGGATTATGGCAATGGATAAAGCAGGAACACCAGAACTGGATATAACCAGTGATAATCCGTTGGCATGCGTGTTTAAAAATGCAGATGATGAAATGACTTATGTGGCATATAATGCATCTGATATAGAGAAGACTGTAACATTCTCAGATGGAGCGGAATTAGTAGTTCAGCCACATTCAATGGCGGCTGCAGGAGATGGTCAGATTTCAAGTAAAGCAAAATATAAAGTAGAACATTATTTATCTGATGGTAATGATGGGTTTAATTTAGTAAATACTGAAATCAAAAGTGGAAAGATTGGTGCCACAGTAACAGCAGCAGCGAAAAAATATCCGGGATATGAAGTGAATATGTCAGCAGAAGGCACAGTATCTAATGGCATTGTAGCAGAAGATGGAAGTCTGGTACTAAAACTGTACTATGATATATCAGAAATTAAAACTACAACGCCTTATGAAGATGATAAGCAATACACTTCATTAGGAGACTCTAATGGATATCCTATTTCATATACAGTACTTAGAGATGATTTTGGAATTGGTGTCAAATTATTAGATGCAAATGATACCTTTTATATGGAATATTCCGGAGAGTATTCAGCTGCAAATACAACGGCTTATTTGAATAAGAATGAGAACAGTGCACTTACAGGAGTATTTAAACTATCTGTAAAGAGTTCATTAAAGCCGGATAGCTATAATACGGTTAAACTAATGAGTGGTGGAAAACAAGTGTACATTTTGATAAAATATGGTAATCCAACAGAGGCACCGGATTTATCTGATTTTGAAAGTGATGTACCAGTTACAACACCAGATCCAGACAAGCCAACAGAGGCAATGGGATTAATTTTGGGTACACCGTCAAATAACGTTGTGTCGGTGACTTTTAGAACTACAGCAGAGCAGAATACAAAAGGACAGGTTTATAATATCTATGTAGATGGTGTAGCAAAATTATCAGGAGTATCTGCTGGAACCTATATGATTGGCGACATCGGAGCAGGAAATCGTAAAGTGACAGTTAAAGCTGTTTTGAACGGATATGAATCACAAGGAATTTCAGATATTATTAAGGTACTTGGTGAGGTAATTACCGATGAACCGGGAACAACAAAGGATTCACAGGATGATACAACATCAGGTGATGATATAACAACTAAGGATTCACACAATGATACAACACCTGTTGTAACTACAACAAATGATTCACAGAAAGTTACAACATCAGTGAAAACAACAACGAAAAAAGTAACAGTTAAAAGAGCTAAGATTAAGAAAGTAAAGAAACTTTCAAAGAAAAAAATCAAACTGACATTCAAGAAACTAAAAGGTATTCGTGGATATCAGATAAAAATTTCAAAGAAGAAGAACTTTAAGAAAAAGTATACAATTACCCGTGTTGTGAAGAAAAACAGAAAAGTATACAAAATAAAAGTAAATTCAAAGAAATTAAAGAAAGCGAAAAAGTTGTATGTAAAAGCCAGAGCTTATAAAATTGTAAACAAAAAGAAAGTTTATGGAAGATGGAGTAAGCGCAAAGCATTAAAACGTTAACAGGTAAAACAGACCGTAGATACTATACTGATTACAAAGGTAGAGTGTCTATGGTCTTTTACATAATAATAGAAAATGAATATACAGATTTTTGTTTTTTTATCCGAAAAACCACCTTAATATTTTGCAAAAATCTTCATAAAATAAATATTAAAGAAAAATCGTCTTTTTTCTTGTGTAATGTGTAAGAGATTGTTATATTAATATAGGTTAAAAAATGACTTGAAAAATATGGTGAAAGGAGAAGGTTTGGGAATATACCTAAACCAGACAAAAATGAGAAAAACAAAGATTGTATGTACGTTAGGACCGGCTACTGATAATGATAAGGTACTAGAGGATTTAATTCTGAATGGAATGAATGTTGCCAGATGTAATTTCTCACATAGTACTTATGAACAACATAAAACAAGAATGGATAAAATTAAAGAAATTCGTAAAAAATGTGATAAACCGGTTGCTATTTTATTAGATACCAAGGGACCGGAAATTCGTACCGGAGATTTTGAAAATGGTACTGTTCAGGTTGTTGCAGGGCAGACATTTACGTTAGTTTCAGATAAAAAGTTTATAGGTAATAGCGAGAAGGCAGGTATTACGTTTCCTGAACTTTATAAAGATATTCAGATAGGAACAGTCATATTAATTGACGATGGATTAATTAAGATGGAAGTAACTAAAATAGAGGGAACAGATATTATCTGTCAGGTAAAAAATGATGGAAAGATATCCAATCATAAAGGCGTGAATGTTCCGGATATTCATATTAATATGCCATATATGAGCGTTCAGGACAAAGAGGATATTTTGTTTGGTATAAAGGAAGATGTGGATTATATTGCAGCATCATTTACAAGAACTGCAGAAGATGTTAAGGAGCTTCGAAAGTTTTTGGATGAAAATGGTGGCAGTGATATTCATATCATTGCTAAAATCGAAAATAGTGAAGGAATATTAAATGTAGATGCGATTATTGAAGAAGCAGATGCAGTTATGGTTGCCAGAGGCGATATGGGTGTAGAATTACCGGAGGAAGAAGTGCCGATTATTCAGAAGATGATTATCAAGAAAGTTTACGAGGCAGGAAAGCAGGTTATTATTGCTACTCAGATGTTGGAATCTATGATAAATAATCCGCGCCCAACACGTGCAGAAACCACAGATGTGGCGAATGCAATTTATGATGGAACCAGTGCAATTATGTTATCCGGGGAAACTGCTGCAGGAAAATATCCGGCAGAGGCAGTAGCTACTATGGCAAAAATTGCAGAGCGGACAGAGATGGATATTAATTATAAACAGAGATTTTTAAACAACCATAGAAAACAACGAAGTGATATTACAGAGGCTGTATGCCATGCAACTTGTATGACTGCTTATGATTTAGAGGCAAAGTCTATATTAACAGTTACTAAGTCAGGAAGATCCGCAAAAATGATTTCAAAGTATAGACCGGATTGTATGATTATTGCAGGCAGTACAGAGGAAAAAGTTGTAAGACAATTAAATATGTCATGGGGAGTATCGCCAGTGCTGATTCAGGAAAAAGATGATGTTTTAGAGTTATTTGACTATGCAGTGGAAGTGGCAAAGGAGAAAGAATTAGTAGAGAAAGATGACATTGTAGTCATTACATCCGGTGTACCTTTAGGAAAATCAGGAACTACGAATATGATAAAGGTCCATACGGTGGAGTAAAAATTATTGTTGATTTTTAAATATAATTTGCATATAATAAAATTGAGCAATAAAATTGCTCAATTAAAGAGCGTTGCTACTTTAAGTGCAAACCTTTAATTTAAGTGCTTCACTACTTAGAATGTGAACCTTTAATTTAAGTGCTTCGCAGCTTGAATTGCGAATTGCTATTT
>CANPET010000164.1 GCA_947573465.1 uncultured Eubacterium sp. | reverse complement strand
GGAGTACAGAGTTTTGTCAACATTTCTGTTGCGACAATGCTTTTACCAAATACAGGTATCACATTACCTTTTGTGAGCTACGGATTAACATCTTTAACCAGCATGTATTGTGGAATAGGAATTGTTTTAAATATTGGTTTACAAAGAAATAAAGCAATGGTTTAATAATAATATAGATTACTTAATATACTATATATACAGGAGGATATTTATGAACATAGGATTAATTGCACATGACTCAAAAAAGAAATTAATGCAAAATTTCTGTATCGCGTATCGTGGTATTTTGTGTAAACATGCACTATATGCAACTGGAACAACAGGACGCTTAATTGAAGAAGCAGCCAATTTGAATGTTTATAAATATCTGGCCGGTCATCTTGGCGGAGAACAGCAGATGTGTTCCCAGATTGAACAAAATGATTTGGATTTGCTGATTTTTATTAGAGATCCGGAAAATCCAAAATCTCATGAACCGGATATTCATAAGGCAATTAGGTTGTGTGATATGCATAACATTCCTTTGGCTACCAATGTAGCTACCGCTGAACTTTTAATTAAATCTCTGAATCGCGGTGATTTAGAGTGGAGAGAAATATATAAAAATTAAAGGAGGTACACTACATGATTCAAATTATCTGCGGAGAGAAGGGAACGGGTAAAACTAAGGAAATGCTGAAACGTGCTAACGATTTGGCAGTATCCGCAAATGGTACGATTGTTTATCTTGATAAAAGCAGTCAGCATATTTATGAATTAAACAATCAGATACGTTTAATTAATGTTACCGAATACCCTGTATGTACATATGATGGTTTTATCGGATTTGTTTCTGGACTTTTATCCGGAAATCATGATATTGAATGTGTTTTTATTGACAGTATGATAAAGATAGCAAATTTGTCAGATGACAATATAAAAACAGCAATTGAAACACTTGAAAAATTAAGTGCTGATGTTCAGTTTATCTGTAGCGTTTCATTAAATGAGAGTGCATTGGATTCAGATTTAAAAGAAAAAATTCTTGTATCCTGTTAACAATTAAAAAAGCCAAAAATAAAGGAAGCATTTGTATCTTTTACAGATGCTTCCTTTCATGTTAGTTTCTCTCTCCAAATGAGCAGATCCTTCCAAAAAGACTAATTGCATATAATCCGCAAAGTCCAACAATTGCATAAATTATTCTAGATATCCAAGTCATATCTCCAAATAAAAATGCAACAAGATCAAATTTGAAGAAACCTATAAGTCCCCAATTGATTGCACCAATAATTACTAAAATCAGTACAAAATAATCAAAACCTTTAGAATTCATTATATAATACCTCCTTTATGGTCTAATAATATAGTTGCCGAAAAATAAAAAATAATTCATAATTTTAGAAAAATACATTCTTTCAAACGAAATCCTAAAAATCCAGCTATATTTATTGACTAAACCTTAAAATTATTAGATAATTGCATTTGGAGGCAGTTATGGATAGAAAAAGAAAAAAAGATATTCGACATAAAAACTTTCGGGGAATTAATGTGGGCATTGTAATATTTGGTTTCATATTAATATACCTGTTTATTAATATTGTTATTTATTTTACCACAGAGCGTACAAAATATTACGAAGTTACAGAGGGAAGCAATGCAGAGAAACTGGATAATTCTTTTGAGGGCATTGCACTCAGGGAAGAAATCATTAAGTATGCAGAAGAGTCCGGTTATGTTGACTATTATATTAGAGAAGGTTCCCGTATATCAAAAAATTCTACATTATATAGTATTGATTCCTCTGGGGAATTAAATGATTTTTTATTAAGCTCCAGTAAAGAAAATTCTAAACTTTCTGAAGAGAATTTAGATACAATTCACAATACTTTAAAAGATTTTAATAATAATTTTGATAAAATGAATTTTCATGATTTATATGATTTCAAAAGCACTTTAAAGGGTACTGTTGTTGACTTAATCAATATGAATTCACTTCAGAAAATGATGAAGGACCAAAGAGTTCAATTTACTATTAATAAAGCAAAAGTTTCGGGTATTGTTCTCTATCGTGTAGATGATTTTGAAACATTAAAACCGAAGCAGATTAAGTTGTCAAATTTTGACAAAACAAACTATACATCCGCTCATTTTTCCTCTGGTGATAAAGTCGAAAAAGGCGCACCATTATATAAAGCCATTAATAATGATGAGTGGAATATTGTTATTAAATTAAACAAAAAGGATTTAAAAAAATATAAGCATGTGCAAAATATTACAATTAAATTTTTAAAAGACAATCTAACTACTACGGCAAATTTAAATATTGTAAAAGGAGCTGATGGAAACAAATATGGAGTGATATCGTTAGCAAAATATGTGGTTCGGTATGCAACAGACAGATTTTTAAATATTGAAATTGTAGAACAGCCAAAGGTTGGATTAAAAATTCCAAAATCCTCTGTTGTATCCAATGAATTGTATGTCATTCCAAAAGAGTATAGTAAAAAAGGCGAAGATGATGTCAGCATCGGCTTTCATGTTCAAAGTTCGGACAGAGCGCGTAATGATGCCGAAATTTACTATCCACCGATTGCCTATCAGGATGAACACAACTATTATGTTTCAAAGTCTTATTTTAAAGAAGGCGACGTTATTACAAAATCTGATTCACACTCTAATTATGTTGTAGAAAGAACACGAAAATTTATGGGTGTATACAATATTAACAACGGATATACTGTTTTTAAAATTGTTCAGATACTAGACACCATTGATGAATATTACATCGTTGCAAAAGAAAGCAATGGTTTGAAAATTTATGACAGAATCGTTTTGGAAGCAGCAAAAGTTTCCGAAAATCAGATAATATTTCAATAAAAGGAGCAAACATTATGATACTTGATAATATCAAAACCATTCAGGAAAATATTATAAAAGCCTGTGAAAAATCCGGACGGAATCCCAATGAAGTAACTCTTATTGCAGTAAGTAAAACCAAACCATATACTGCAATTGAAGAGGCTTTACCATCTGGTATTTTAGATTACGGTGAAAACAAAGTTCAAGAGTTATCTGAAAAATACGAAGTTCTGCCAAAAGATATCCGCTGGCATATGATTGGTCATCTACAGAGAAATAAAGTAAAATATCTTGTTGGAAAGACCACTTTAATTCATTCCGTAGATTCTCTAAGGCTTGCTAAACAGATAGAAACTGAATTTGCAAAAAAAGATAAAACTGCTGACATTCTTATTGAAGTCAATATGGCAGAGGAAGAAAGTAAATTTGGTATTTGTGCCGATGAAGCAATTAGTCTGGTAAAAGAAATCAGTCTGTTACCTCATGTACGGGTACAAGGATTGATGACAATTGCTCCATATACCGACAATCCTGAAACAAATCGGGGATATTTTGCAAAAATGAAAAAATTATCGGTTGACATAAGAGAGAAAAACATTGATAATGTTAATATGAATGTGCTTTCTATGGGAATGAGCGGCGACTATCAGGTTGCTATTGAAGAAGGTGCCACAATGGTGAGAGTTGGTACCAGTATCTTTGGAGAGCGAAATTATAATATTAAATAGGAGAGAGACAATGTCAAAATTCGGAGATAAAATAAAAAATGTATTTACCATGGATTATAATGATGAATATGATGACTATTATGATGACTTTGACGATGAATTGGAAGAAGATATTGAAACCACATCAAGGAAACATACTACTGAGAGAGCATCTGTTCAGGCGGAAGAAGAGACTCCTATTAGAACTAGGACAACCTCCCAGTTCCGAAGTAATAGAAGCAGTAGAGGCAGTAAAGTTGTTCCAATGCGTGGAGCTTCCAGCAGTGACATGGAAGTTTGTGTAATTAAACCAACTCATTACGAGAACACAAAAGATATTATAGATACTTTATTAGAAGGAAAATCTGTTGTTCTTAATTTGGAAGGAATTAAGATTGATTTGGCACAGCGTATTGTAGATTCTGTAATTGGAGGCTGCTATGCGATTTCCGGAAATCTTCAAAAGATTAGTGGATATATCTATCTGGTCACACCACAATCTGTTGATATTACTGGAGATTTTCAGGATGCAGTAAGTGACGCAGGTTCTGGTTATTCTGCAAACTCATACACAGCCAGAAGAAGTTACTAAGTTGTTACTATGAGTAAAGAAGAGTTATTTTTAATTAACCGACTAAAAGATTTAGCAAATACTGCATACGAAAAAAATATCTATACATATTCTGATTTTTTAAATATCAATGAATTAAGTATTTTAAATCAGATAAAAGAATCATTACCTCCTGTTCATGTGAATATTACGGGAGGTAATAATTATGCAGAAAGAAAAATTGCCATCTTTTCACCGGATGAAATATATTATCAGGAAACAATACCCATTGTTGTATTATTGATTGCACCATTAAATTCCAGATTTGCCCAGCATCTTACCCATCGGGATTTTTTAGGTGCTATTTTAAATCTAGGTATCAACAGAAATAAAATTGGTGATATTTTTGTAAAAGAAAATCATGCCTATGTTTATTGTAAAGAAGACATTTCAAAATATATTATTGATAATTTGTTCCAAATAAAACATACACCAATATCTGTCCAGATGTCACAATATGAATCAATCAATATTTCTCCTGATTTTAAGGAAATAACGGGCACTGTTTCAAATATTCGTTTAGACAGTTTAATTGCCGCAGCATTTCAATCTGCAAGAAACAGCATTATTCGCTATATTCATGAAGGAAAAGTATTTATCAACGGAAAGCTTACTACCTCTAATGGAGCAGTCGTAAAA
>CANPET010000163.1 GCA_947573465.1 uncultured Eubacterium sp. | reverse complement strand
GTTCCTTAACATGATATCTACACGCTTTTCGATTCTTTGATAAAGAAGTTCTCTTTTATCATTTAAAACAAAATAGGCAAAATGATACGGAGACTGATTCTCCCGCTGTTCACAATTATGGCTGGAAATCGTTTTGCCGGTATCATGATAATATTCTAAGGCACGGATAACACGTTTTGTATTATTAAAATGTATTTCTTTAGCCGAAACCGGGTCGATATCTTTTAACATCTGATGCAGATATTCATTCCCTTTATCAACTGCTATCTGCTCTAATTCTTTTCGGTATTCATGTTCATCATCTGTCTCATCAAAATGAATATCATATAAAAGAGCCTGAATATAAAATCCGGTTCCTCCTACAATAATTGGAATTTTTCCTTTCTTTTGAATCTCCAAAACAGCCTCTTTTGCCATCTTCTGAAATATATGGACGTTAAATGCATCTTTAGGGTCTAAAACATCTATCAGATAGTGCTTTACTCCATGCATTTCCTCTTTCGTGATTTTGGCAGAGCCGATATTCATTCCTTTATATACCTGAATAGAATCAGCACTAATGATTTCACCATGAATCCGTTTTGCCAATGCAATCGAAAGTTCAGTTTTTCCAACGGCCGTAGGCCCGGTCAGGATAACTAATTCGTTCATAAAAACTCCTAAATAATTCTCTTGAATTTCTTCTCTAATTCATATTTGCTCATGGAGATAATCGTTGGTCTTCCATGAGGACAGTTATAAGGGTTCTCTAAAGATAATAACTGCGTAATGAGTTCATCTGCTTCTCTAAAAGACATTCTGCTGTTTCCTTTTACAGCAGCCTTGCAGGACATGGAAGCAATTTTATCTGTTAAAATATCCGGTGACATTTTTGCACTTTCATTGGAAAGGTTATCAATAATCTCCATCAAAACTTCCTGACTGTCTAGAGTATATAAATCTGAAGGAACACCTCTTACTGCAAAATCCTGTCCGCCAAAAGGCTCTATTTCAAAACCGATTTCTTTAAAGTTCTGTAAATACCGCTCGATTAAATCTGCTTCATTCATGGAAAGAGTTAAAATAATCGGCGGACTTATCATCTGCGTATGAATCTGTCCGGTTTTACGTTTTTCCATGAGTGATTCAAACATAACCTTCTCATGAGCAGCATGCTGGTCAATAATATACATTCTCTCGTCATATTCTACAATCCAGTAAGTATCAAAAACCTGTCCGATAATTTTATGTTTTGGCTTTGCGATATCACTTAAAAAGTTATCAAAAACATCGGTTACTTTTTGCTGAACAGGTTCCGATATTTTCTCTTGGACGATTGGCATATCTGCTTTTGGAATATTTGTAGTCTTTGAATTCTCCGGCAAATCAGGTTCTTTTATCAATGAAGGTGCGATAGTCGTTTTGTTATATATCGTCTCTTCTTGTACAACACTACTGTTATCCTCTGTATCACCTAAAATATGCTGTCTTTTCGTTTCAAAAGGTTCCGGTGTGTATTTTATAGTTTCTCTTTTTTTAGATTCTTTTTCTAATTTTACATCTATAATATTTGGTTTCTCAATTAATGTATCATTGATACATTCTGAAATCATTGGATAAATTTTTTCCGATTTTCTAAAACGAAGTTCCATTTTAGACGGATGTACATTGACATCTAAAAATTCCGGATTAATTTCAAAGTTCAGTACCGTAAACGGATATTTGTGCTGCATTAATATAAATTTATATCCATCTTCTATCGCTTTCGAAATAATGTTACTTTTAATATATCTGCCATTAATAAAATAATTCTCAAAAGTTCTGTTTCCTTTGGAAACAATGGCTTTTCCGATATAACCTGTGATCGTCATAAAATCATTCTGTTCATTAATTTCAATAATATTTTCTGTAATTTCTTTTCCATGAATACTATAGATAACATCTTTTAGACTGCCATTTCCCGAGGTATGCACCCTTACTTTTCCATTACTTTTAAAACTGATGGAAATCTCCGGATGCGAAAGAGCAATTTTCTCCACAATATCAGAAACATATCCTGATTCTGTCTGGGCAGTCCGTAAGAACTTACGTCTGGCAGGGGTATTGAAAAAGATATTATTTATAATGAACGTGGTACCTACAGGAATACCAATCTCTTCATATCCTACTTCTTTTCCACCTTCGATGCGATAACGGATTCCTTCCATATTGGAAGCTGTTCTGGTTAATAACTCTACCTGACATACAGCGGCGATACTGGATAATGCTTCACCACGGAATCCCAGAGAAGAAACGCTTAAAAGGTCCAGTGCAGTTTTAATTTTACTTGTCGTATGGCGCAGAAAGGCAATGCGGACATCATCTTTTTCGATACCTTTTCCATTGTCTGTAATACGGATAGATTTCGTGCCGCCTTCTTCAATTTCAATAGAAATCATTGTCGCACCTGCATCAATCGAATTTTCCATCAACTCTTTTACAATGGATGAAGGCCTCTCAACAACTTCGCCTGCCGCTATTTGATTAATTGTGCTTTGATCCAGTTCTCTTATATTACCCATAGTCTTCCTTTATTTTACCAACGGTTTTTTAATTGGTTCTGTAATTTGTATAAATAGTTCAATCCATCAATTGGTGTCATTTCACCTAAATTTAATTCTTCAATTTCACTGATAATAGCATTTTCATTCATTGCAGCAAATAATGTCATCTGATGTGCCTCTAAATCATCATTCATTCCAGGTAAAACATTACTTCCCGGCTGTAATCCGGCAGCAATATCTTTTGCTCTTGTCGTAATGTCTGCATTACTCAGTTCCACTACCAGCTCTTTTGCCCTGTTTAGTACACTTTCAGGAACACCTGCCAATTTTGCTACCTGAATACCATAACTTTTGTCTGCACCACCTTTAATGATTTTTCTTAAGAATACAATATCATCTCCTTGTTCTTTTACACTGATACAGTAATTGTTGACTCCCGGAAGTGTACCTTCTAACTCTGTCAGTTCATGATAATGGGTAGCAAACAATGTCTTTGCACCTAAAATCTTTTTATCACAGATATGTTCTACCACAGCCCAGGCAATACTAAGACCGTCAAAAGTACTTGTTCCACGACCGATTTCGTCTAAGATTAATAAACTGTTCGCAGTGGCGTTTCTCAGAATATTTGCAACTTCTGTCATTTCCACCATAAAGGTACTCTGACCGCTTGCCAGATCATCGGATGCACCAACACGGGTGAAAATTTTGTCACAGATAGAGATGTTTGCCTCTTTTGCAGGAACAAAAGAACCAATCTGTGCCATCAGTACGATTAATGCGGTCTGTCTCATATAAGTGGACTTACCTGCCATATTCGGACCAGTAATAATAGATAACCGGTTCTTATTTGTGTCCAAATATGTATTATTTGAAATAAACATATTATCCGGCATCATCTTCTCAACAACAGGATGTCTGCCATCTTTAATGTCTATCAGCCCTTTTTCATTTATTTTTGGTTTTACATAATGATTGCGTTCTGCCACATAAGCTAAAGAAGCAAAAACGTCAATCTTAGCAATGGCTTTTGCAGTCATCTGGATTCTGTTAATCTGACGGAAAATTTCATCTCTCACAGAAGTGAAGATGTTATATTCCAGAGAGAAGAGTTTATCCTCAGCACCTACAATTACTTCTTCTAATTCTTTTAATTTGTCCGTTGTAAATCTTTCGGCATTTGTCAATGTCTGTTTTCTTACATAATAGTCAGGAACTAAATCTTTAAAAGAATTTGACACCTCTATATAATACCCAAAAACTTTGTTAAACTTTATTTTTAACTTATTGATTCCTGTTTTCTCTTTTTCTTCTGCCTCTAAATCTGCAAGCCAGCCTTTCCCTTCGGTTTTTGCTGCGCGAAGCCTGTCAATTTCTTCATGAAATCCTGTACGGATAATGCCTCCTTCTTTTATATTAATCGGTGGATCATCTGTAATAGATTCCCTGATTAGAGAAGAAATATCCTCTAACGTATCTAACTGATTATATAATTCTATAAATAATGGTGATTTAAAATCACTGATAATATTCTTAATATGTGGCAGCATTTCCAATGAAGTTTTAAAAGCAATTAAATCCCTTGGATTTGCTGATTTATAAGAAATTTTACTTAAAAGTCTTTCCAAATCATAAATTGGAGAAAGATATTCTCTCAGTTCATCTCTTGTAATAATGGATTTGTTTAATTCCTCAATTACTTTCTGCCTGTTAGTAATTTCCTCTTTGGAAATCAAAGGCTGCTCAATATAACCACGAAGAGTTCTTGCCCCCATAGCTGTTTTTGTTTTATCGAGAACCCACAGCAATGAACCACGCTTTTGTTTTTCACGTAATGTCTCACATAACTCCAAATTACGTCTGGTAGAAGTATCCAGAATCATAAAAGTACTTGTAGAGTAAGGAATCAGTTTCGATAAATGAGATAAAGAGTTCTTCTGGGTTTCATAGAGATATTTTAACAGTGAACCCGAAGAAATCACAGCAAGTGACATTTCAGAAATGCCAAGACCTGTCAGGTCGATAATTCCAAAATGATCTTTTAATATTTCACTGCAGTTATCTTAATCAAAATACCATTCCTCTAACTCAAAAACAGAAATAGATAATCTGTTTTTGATATCATCAATATCCATACCACACATTAAAAAAGCATGATTACATATGATTTCGCTTGGCATAAACTTATTGATTTCATCTACGACATTTCTCTCCGAATATACTTCTGTAACATAATAGTCACCAGTAGTAACATCAGCAATCGAAATGCCAAACTTTCCTCCGATATCAAGATG
>CANPET010000162.1 GCA_947573465.1 uncultured Eubacterium sp. | reverse complement strand
ATTCAGTTGTCAGAATTTACTCTCCGGCTATTTGGTGAGAATCCGAGAGGCTATTGCTATCACCTTCTTTCGGTGCTTGTTCTAAAGCAATGTTGAAAAGCTGGTCGTGATTGCTTCGGCTTCCATTTGTACTCCAACCGTCGGTATCTTTACCAACCTTTAGTTTCTGCCGGTTCTGGCAAACCTATGGGCTACTCCTGCTCGAGTTCCTTTCCCATCCTTGCGGAAGTGTCTGTTCTCGCTCCTATTATCTCTTGATAAGTGTCATCGCAAGCCTGTTAGTATGAAAAGTACAGCTCATTTAATTTTCAAGGTTCCTATAGAACATCAGTTTGTGATGTGTTATAATCTTTCCGTAGCCCTTTCCTCTGCCGAATGGCTTCGGTTGGCTACATCTGATGAACCTATCGTAACAAAATGAAAATCAAAATATCATTGCCGGAGACTTGACCAAGAGTTGCCAATAAAGTGAGGATTAAAATTGATAAACAGATTAACATTTGCCAATGTGATTAAAATTTTATTAGAGAATAAAAAGAAAACATTTACCCAGTATCGTATGGTGTATTGTATCTTTTCCAAGTGTATGAATGATACTGTAACAAGTGCAGATTTAATCGGGGATGGTATGATTCAGATCAGTCGCTGGTGTAGTGGTGAGCGACCAATCCCAAAAAACGTTTTGGAAAAATATGAAGAAAATGATTATTGGAATGATATGGAAGAAGATTTCCGCACCAAAATCATCCCAAATCTTATCAATGAATTACAGGTTCGTTCACAGCTGGAATCCTTACTGGATGAAAGCATAGATGTAATCGGAGCAGATAAAATACAGGAAATGAAACAGATTTCTGACAATGCAGCCTTCTTTGCTGCTATGGTTCGTTATGCTGTTTTAAATGACCACAGCCAGAATGTTGTTTATTCGCCGGACTTATCAGAAACCTTATTATCCGGTCGTGTACCATCCTGCACCAAGGACTTTCTGGGCAGAAAAAAAGAATTGTCCGAAGTGACTGCTGCACTCAAAAACAATCCTTTACTGTTTGTAACTGGTATTGCGGGTATTGGAAAAAGTGAATTTGCAAAACATTTTGCGAAGAAGAATGAAAAGAAATATACGAATATCATCTATCTGTACTACACAGGCAGCTTAAAGAAATGTATCGCAGAACTGGAATTTGCTTCGGATATTGCCGAGATGACCGAAGCAGAATTGTTTGAGGCACATTATAAAATACTGCAAACATTATATCCGGACAGTCTGATCATTATTGATAACTTTAATGTATTACCAAAGGATGACGTGTTCTTTCGTGAATTCGTAAAGAACAGATTCCAGATACTTATTACCACAAGATGTAAACCAACTGCATTTAACACTCTGGAAATAAAAGAATTGAACAAAGATAAAGAACTGTGCGAATTATTTTATCGCCATTGTCCATCTTCCAAGTCTGAACCAGAGCTTGTAGCAGAAATCATAGATTTATTAAATGCACACACCCTCACGGTATCACTTGCTGCTCTTACATTAGAAGCAAGTGGCATGGATATAGAAGAATTTCTGTACGAGTTAAAGACCACAGGTATACGTACAGAAATATCAGAAGAAGTTGAACTTTATAAAGATGAAACATTCTCCTACGGAAGAATGATGGAACATCTGCGCAAACTACTACAATTAAGCAGATTGTCGGCAGAACAACTGGATATTCTCCGCAACCTTTGTTTACTGCCGCCTTCCGGTGTACCGAAAACAATGTTCAAGCAATGGTTACAGTTGGAATCCTTGCATAATTCATACAGGCATATGATGCATCATCCAAAACCGTTGGTCTAACAATCTGATTTTCAAAATCTTGATATACGTAGCCTACTGTTTTTGCCAAATCTCCGATTTCTACTGTTTTGGTATCAATTCCGTTTACCCAAATACATCCTTCTAATTTCCCTGTAATAAAATGTGGAATTAATCCATTCATTACTTTGCATAACGTAGATTTGCCGCAACCGTTGTTTCCAACGATTGCGATAAAATCTCCTTTTTCAATATTTAATTCTAAATGATTCAATGTTGGAGCATCTGCCCCTGGATATGTAAATGTTAAATCTTTAATCTCTATAATATTGTTCATTTTATTTTTTGCACCTTAGAATCATCTGCTTTTTTCTTCATAACTACTAATACTACAACTACTACCACTGCTGCAACCAGCATAGCAATTGCCATTGCTCCAGTACTTTCTGCCCACTCAGCTTTCCATTCAATTAATTCAGATCCTGTTTCAGCTAAAAACTCTGCCACAACTGCACCAACAAATGCAGCTCCACATCTAACGATCATCTTAGGTCCAATTGTTGGAAGGGCTGTTTCTGCTGTTCTTGGCTGCATTCCAAGAAGGGGTTCTATTTTTCCATAAAGTTTAGGAACTAAGAACAGTGTTGGCAGTAAGCAGAAAAGAATTCCTGAAAATAACAAATCATTAAAAAATGCAAAACCTTCTGTGAAGAATACTGATTCTGGAAGTCCAGCAACCGCTTCAAAATCTTCAATTGCAAATTGAACTTTTAAAATATCCACCATCATTCCCATAAATAACTGTGCTCCAGTACCAATCATTGCTGCAATCCCGACCATCTTCTGGTTCTTAGGATTTCTAACAAGTCTACCTGCGATGTAGACACCTAATGTTACTGTTACAAATTTTTCAATTTCGCCAAGTCCACCAAATTGTCCTAACATAATTTCACTAAATACCAACTCACCTGTTGCCGCTCCAAACGCTGCAGAAAGTGGATCAAATAACATAGCCAATACAAGTGGAATAAACAAGAAAAATTCTACTGAAAATTCTACAATTCCTACCTGAAATTTAGGAATCAATTCCGTAAATAAAGTTGCCAAACCATAAAGGGACATTGTAAGTACAAATACCATTAATTTTTGTGATTGTGTTCCTTGTTCTCTTTTCATAACAAATTTCTCCTTTTGCTGTTAGTTATTTTGAATCAGATTAATCGTAACAAACACATGTAAAATCAAAAATCATAATCATGTAAAACTTTTCTAAAAAACTTTCATGTATTCGTAAAATTATCATTCCCTTTGTTGAAATAAACAAAAAAGTATTGTTTCCTATACGAGTTCAATTTAGAATATTTTTCACAAGGAGGAATGTTTATGCTTACTTATAACAAAATTACTAAAAACGAAGCGATAAAAACATATATTATCAGGGCAGATACCTGAAATGTCGATATCCGCATTTGTTGGATTTGCTAATTCAATCCAGTCTGCACCACCATTTGGATCTTTAGACTGTACTTCATTAATCACTACAGGATTTGTCACAATGTTTAATTTTCCTTTTGTAGATGTTGCAAAATCCACAAAATCTCCTGTTCCATCTGGAATTCTTGCATATACTCCGGCTGCATGACCCGTGTATTCAAATTCATCAACAACCACACCATCTTTATTGAAAATCGTTACCTTATCATTCTTACCAAAGCCAAATGTGAAATCCTTGTTGATTTCAAATGTATAAAATTCGCCTGGTGCAAGAACTATTCCTTCAGTAACAGGTGTAATGTCTGCAGCATGTCCTACTGGATCATTGTCATATAAATACCATCCAGAAATATCAACATCTGAAGAACCTGCATTGTAAATTTCTACCCAGTCAGTTACAATATCTTCACAATCAGATTCTACTTCATTGATTACGACTTGAGGCTTATACCAATCGTTTGCCTGACCTTTTGTTTCTTTCATGATTACAAAAGAACCTGTGCCATCCGGATATCTTCCAATAGAAGCATGTGCCGGATCTCCATCATAAGAAGCATGTTCTGTCCAAGAACACTCATCCACGATATTCCCATATCTATCATAAATTCGAATAGAATCACCTGAACCTATGCCAATTGCTGATTCAAAAGTTCCTTCTACATAAGAATCTGTTTCGTCATTATATACTTTTCCCACTGTTGTAGCTTCTACAACAAAAAGTCCACCAGCTTCCACCGTGTGTCCTTCTACAAACTGCCAACGATGATCATCTGAATTATCGCGAATTTCATATCCAGATAAATCCATAGTTCCTGTTCCAAGATTCATCACCTCTACCCAGTCATCTGGAGAAGAGTTTACTTCATTAAGGACAAGTTTATATTCTGGTTTTTCTTCTTCCTCTACAATATTAAGAGTTCCTTTTGTAGCTGCCTGGTCGATAAATTCTCCTGTTCCATCTGGAACTCTCGAATATGTTCCCACTGCATGACCACTATATGAAAATGAATCCTGCTGCTGGTTGTTATTGTCATAAAGGATAACTGTATCTTCTTTTCCCAATGAAAGATTATCTAAAATATCACTATGTTCAATAACTAAAACTTCACCCGGATTTAATACTGTTCCTTCGGCAATACGCCATTCTTCGTTTTCTGCCAATCGCTCTAAGTCTTTATTATCTGTAATAAACCAATTGCTAAGATCAACTGCTTCTGTTCCTGTATTGATAATTTCTACCCAATCAATATCTGTTGTTGGTTCATTTGATTCTACTTCATTAATTTTAATAACGCTCGTCATTTCTGCCGCATACACACTTTGTATTGGAGTAAGTGTCATGGAAGCAACCATGCACAGGCTAAGTATTCGCATTACTTTCTTTCTCATACGTTCTTCCTTTCTTGAATAAACAAACTATTGCTTTATTATTCAAATTATAAAAAAGCAATGTAAAATCCACCACCAAACTTTTGTAAAATTCACGTCAAACTTTCACAAAAAATCTATTTATTTGTTTACTTTACTTAAAAT
>CANPET010000161.1 GCA_947573465.1 uncultured Eubacterium sp. | reverse complement strand
CTTTATCCGGGAGATACTTTTGAATTTGAAGGAACTGTAGTTTTAGTAAAATAATGATAGTAAAGAGAGTAGAGCTAAGTAATTTTAGAAATTACGAATTATTAAAGTTAGATTTAGATAAAAAAACGAATATTTTGTATGGAAAGAATGCTCAGGGAAAAACCAATGTATTAGAATCTATTTATGTTTGTAGTACAACGAAATCCCATAGAAGTAATAAAGATGCAGAATTAATTAAACTAGATTCTGATGAAGCCCATATCAAATTATATATTGAAAAAAATAATAGAGAGCAGCGAATAGACATTCATCTTAGAAGGAATAAAACAAAAGGAATTGCTATTAATGGCATTCCAATAAAAAAAGCAAGTGAATTATTTGGTGTGTTCAATGTAGTTATCTTTTCACCGGAAGATTTAGATATTATTAAAAAAGGTCCGGCAGAAAGAAGAAAATTTATAGATATGGAACTTTGTCAGTTAGACAAAATATATGTTTATAATCTGACGAATTATAATAAAATTGTAATTCAAAGAAATAAATTGCTGAAAGATATAAATTTTAGACCAGAACTAAAACAGACTTTAGAAGTTTGGGATAATCAGTTAGCAGAGTATGGTTCAAAAATTATAGAGAGAAGACAAAAGTTTATAAAAGAAATTAATAATATCATGAAACCAATACATAGGGAATTAACCGGTGGGGTGGAAGATATTAATATTGTCTATAACAAAAACTGTGAAGCTGAAGATTTATTAAAAACTCTTGAAGAAAATAGAGAAAGAGATATTAAATATAAATCTACTTCAGCAGGTCCTCATAAGGATGATATTTTATTTTTTCATGAAGATAAAAATATTAGGATTTATGGAAGTCAGGGACAGCAGAGAACAGTTGCTTTATCTCTTAAATTAGCTGAAATTGAATTGGTAAAAAAATTGATTAATGATTTACCTGTTTTGTTATTGGATGATGTATTGTCAGAACTTGATTCAGACAGACAGAATCATTTATTAAAAAGTCTTGATAACATCCAGACAGTTATTACATGTACGGGACTGGATGAATTTATAGAAAATAGATTTAAGATTAATAAAGTTTTTCAAGTTACAGAGGGTAATGTAGAAGAAAAGAAAGTTTAAATGTGAATGATAAAGAAAATCCTAAAATGGAAATTTTTATCATAAGTATTGAAAGGAGTTACGAATGGGTAACAACACAAACGTAGAAAATGAATACGGAGCAGATCAGATTCAGGTTTTAGAAGGACTTGAAGCAGTAAGAAAAAGACCTGGTATGTATATTGGTTCAACTTCTTCAAGAGGTCTTCATCATCTTGTATATGAAATCGTGGATAATTCTGTAGATGAAGCATTAGCAGGATATTGTGATACCATTGATGTTCAGATTAATAAGGACAATTCTATCACAGTCAGGGATGATGGACGTGGTATTCCTACAGCTATAAATACAAAGACAGGAAAACCGGCTGTAGAAGTTGTTTTTACAGTGCTTCATGCCGGAGGAAAATTTGGTGGCGGCGGATACAAAGTATCCGGTGGACTTCACGGTGTAGGTGCCTCTGTTGTTAATGCATTATCTAAATGGCTTGAAGTAAAAGTATGCCGCGAAGGAAAAGTTCATTATCAGAGATATGAGTTAGGTCATGTGGTAAAACCATTAAGTGTTATAGATACTTGTGATGAGTCTTTCACTGGAACAGAGGTAACTTTCCTGCCAGACGACACAATATTCGAAGATACAATATATGATTACAAAATATTAGAAACTAGATTAAGGGAAACAGCTTTCCTTACAAAAAAT
This sequence comes from uncultured Eubacterium sp., assembly GCA_947573465.1. Classification (GTDB taxonomy): domain Bacteria; phylum Bacillota; class Clostridia; order Lachnospirales; family Lachnospiraceae; genus Eubacterium_G. The sequence continues at coordinate 3,008 of CANPET010000161.1, read as the reverse complement.
CTTAAAATCGTTTTAAGAGATGTAAGAGAGGAAAAGCCGATTGAAAAAACATTCCACTATGAAGGTGGTATCAAGGAATTTGTTACTTATTTGAATAAAGGAAAGACTGCTCTTTATGAGGATGTTCTATATTGTGAAGGTACAGTAAATAATGTATATGTAGAAGTTGCAATGCAGCATAATGATGCATATAACGAAAATACAATTAGTTTTGTAAATAATATTAATACACCAGAAGGTGGTATGCAGGTAGAAGGTTTTAAAAGAGCATTAACGAAAACTCTTAATAATTACGCCCGCAAGAATAAAATATTAAAAGAAAAAGAAGATAATCTTTCTGGAGAGGATTTCAGGGAAGGTCTTACATCTATTATCAGTGTTAAGATTGAAGATCCTCAGTTTGAAGGACAGACAAAACAGAAACTTGGAAATAGTGAAGCTAGAACAGCAGTAGATAGTGTTGTAAGTGAGCAGCTTACTTATTTCCTTGAACAAAATCCGGGAGTTGCAAAAATTATCTGTGAAAAAGCAGTGCTTGCACAACGTGCCAGAGAAGCAGCAAGACAGGCAAGGGAAACAACTCGTAGGAAAACAGCTTTAGATGTAGCAGCACTTCCGGGAAAATTAGCAGACTGTTCTGATAAAGACCCAAAAAGATGTGAAATATTTATCGTTGAGGGAGATTCCGCCGGTGGCTCTGCAAAGAAGGCAAGAGTTCGTGCCACACAGGCGATTTTGCCACTTCGTGGAAAAATATTGAACGTAGAAAAAGCCAGACTTGACAGAATTATGCAAAATGCAGAAATACGTGCTATGATTACAGCATTTGGTACAGGAATATATGATGAGTTTGATATTTCAAAACTTCGCTATGATAAGATTATTATTATGACTGATGCCGATGTTGACGGGGCGCATATTGATACATTGATGTTGACATTCTTTTATCGATTCATGCCTGAACTTATTAAAGAGGGACATGTTTATTTGGCTATGCCTCCACTTTATCAGGTGACAAGAAATAAACGAAATTATTATGCATATAGTGATGCGGAACTTGATCAGATTCTTACAGAAATTGGTCGTGATAATCAGAATAAGATTCAGCGTTATAAAGGACTTGGAGAAATGGATGCTTCGCAGTTATGGGAAACAACAATGGATCCTGAGACAAGAATATTAAAGCAGGTAAAAATAAATGAAGATTCTTTAACAGAAATGGATCTTACATTTACAACTCTTATGGGTGATGAAGTAGAGCCTAGAAGAGAATTTATAGAAGCAAATGCTAAGTTTGTACAAAATTTGGATGTATAAAAATATAGGAGGTAATTTAAGTGGACGATAAGATTTTTGATAGAATTCAGGAAGTAGACTTAAAAGAAACAATGGAAACCTCTTATATTGATTACGCAATGAGCGTTATCGCAGCAAGAGCACTTCCAGATGTTAGAGATGGTTTAAAACCGGTACAGAGACGTGTACTTTATTCCATGGTTGAATTGAACAATGGTCCGGATAAGCCACATAGAAAGTGTGCCCGTATTGTCGGTGATACAATGGGTAAATTTCATCCGCATGGTGATAGTTCTATTTATGGTGCATTAGTAAATATGGCACAAGAATGGAATACCAGATATCCATTGGTAGATGGACATGGTAACTTTGGTTCAGAAGATGGAGATGGTGCTGCGGCAATGCGTTATACAGAGGCACGCCTTAGTAAGATTTCCATGGAAATGGTTGCTGATATTAATAAAGATACGGTTGACTTCATACCAAACTTTGACGAAACGGAAAAAGAACCAACAGTTCTCCCATCAAGATATCCAAATCTTTTAGTAAATGGTACTAGTGGTATTGCTGTAGGTATGGCTACTAATATTCCACCTCATAATCTAACAGAAACAATTAATGGTATTATAAAAATTATTGATAATAAAGTTGAGGAGAATAGAGATACAGAAATAGAGGAAATCATGGAAATTATTAAAGGACCGGATTTTCCTACAGGTGCTACGATTCTTGGAAGAAAAGGAATTGAAGAGGCATATCGGACAGGACGTGGAAAAATAAGAACACGTGCAGTTTCAGAAATAGAAACTATGGATAATGGTAAGAGCAGAATTGTTGTTACTGAACTTCCATATATGGTGAATAAAGCAAAGTTAGTTGAAAAGATTGCAACTCTTGTAAAAGAAAAGAAGATTGATGGTATTACAGACCTTCGTGATGAATCCGATCAGGAAGGAACACGTGTAGTGATTGAAGTACGTCGTGATGCCAATGCGAATGTTATTTTAAATCAGCTTTATAAACATACGCAGTTACAGGATTCTTTTGGTGTAATTATGCTTTCATTAGTAAATGGAGAACCAAAAGTTCTAAATCTTTTGCAGATGCTTGATGAATATTTAAATCATCAGAAGGATGTTGTTACCCGTCGTACACGTTTTGAATTAAATAAGGCAGAAGAGCGTGCTCACATTATTCAAGGATTATTAATTGCCCTTGATAATATTGACGAAGTCATTAAAATTGTTAGAAATTCCAGAACAACAGCTGATGCAAAATCTGCTTTATCAGAGAGGTTTGGTTTGTCTGATGCACAGGCTCAGGCGATTGTAGATATGCGTATCCGTCAGTTAACAGGACTGGCAAGAGAAGACCTCGAAAATGAATATAAAGAATTAATGGAAAAAATCGCTTACTTAAAGTCTATTCTAGCTGATGAAAATAAACTTCTTACAGTGATTAAAGAAGAAATTGAGATTGTAAGAGACAAATTTGGTGACAGCAGAAGAACCAAAATAGGTATTGATGTAGACTTAGATGATGAGGATTTGATACCTGAAGAAGATGTTATTATTGCTATGACAAATCTGGGTTACATAAAGAGAATGACTGTAGATAACTTTAAGGCTCAGAATCGTGGTGGTAAAGGAATTAAAGGAATGCAGACGATAAATGATGACTTTATGAAAGACATGTTTATGGTTTCTACACAT
>CANPET010000160.1 GCA_947573465.1 uncultured Eubacterium sp. | reverse complement strand
TCTCCAATCGTTGAACATGCACCATACAAACCAAAAAACGGAATTTCAAATTCCAGAATTCCAAATGTTGTAGCAATTAACTGCCCCAGCAAGTCTCCCGCAAAAATATATCGAATATCTTCCTTATTCATGTTTGATTTAAATAAAACTTTTTGTATTGCTTCTTTTTGTAATAAACTTTCTGCTTCTTCCCACGAATCCTGCCCCAGCATTGGGTCCTGTTCTACCACATCAAATAATTTTCCAAGAGGGCCCTCTCCTTCCTTTTCTCCTACAATTGATGCTCCTTCGATAATGTACGCCGGTTCATCGAAAGCAATACTTTGTTTTCCAACGATTCTCCCCATATTATCCCCCTTTACATTTTTTCACTTATTTATTCTTTATTTTCTCCTGAATTTAACTAATTATTCTAATTCTTTTATTATTTAGTGTTTTACTTGATTAAATCGACTTTTTCCTATAAAATAATAAAGAATTTTATTTTGGGAGGAGAAATTTATGACAACATCAGAAATTGGTATTTTAATTTCTATCGTTATCTATATGATAGCAATTATTGGAATCGGTATTTATTATGCAAAAAAGAATAATGATGCCGGAGATTTTTATTTAGGAGGACGAAAGCTGGGACCTTTTGTAACTGCCATGAGTGCTGAAGCTTCAGATATGAGCAGCTACCTGCTAATGGGTCTTCCTGGTCTTGCATATTTATCAGGTGTATGCGATGTTTTCTGGACTATCGTAGGTTTAGCACTTGGTACATACATCAACTGGCTTATTGTTGCCAAAAGACTCAGACGATACACTGCCAAAATCAATGCAATTACAATCCCTGACTTCTTTGCCAGAAGATATCGTGACAAAAAAGTATTAAATGGTATTGCCGCAATGATTATCATTATTTTCTTTGTGCCATATACAGCGTCAGGATTTGCTGCATGTGGAAAATTATTTAATTCATTATTTGGAATCAACTATATGACTGCAATGATTATCAGTGCAATTGTAATTATTGCTTATACAACATTGGGTGGTTTCCTTGCTGCAAGTACAAGTGACTTTATTCAGAGTATTATTATGTCTATTGCATTAATCATCGTAGTTATCTTCGGAATCCATTCTGTTGGTGGTATTGATCAGGTTTTTGCAAATGTAAAAGACCTTCCAGGTTTCTTAGACTTTAATGCAACATTTAATGTTAAAACTGGCACATCTTCACCATATGGTATTATCACTATTATTTCTACCCTTGCATGGGGACTTGGATATTTTGGTATGCCACATATTCTTTTAAGATTTATGGCTATTGAAGATGAAAATAAAGTAAAATTGTCCAGACGTATTGCCAGTGTATGGGTAGTTATCGCCATGGCAATTGCATTATTTATTGGTGTCATGGGATACAGCATGTCAAAAGCAAATGTCATTCCTGCTTTAGAAGGATCTGCTACAGAAACAGTTATTGTTCAGATAGCAAGTGCTCTTAGCGAAAACGGCATTTTCTTTGCCATTATTGCCGGTGTTATCCTTGCAGGTATTCTTGCATCAACTATGTCTACTTCTGATTCGCAGTTACTTGCCGCATCATCCAGTGTTACAGAAAACTTAATGGATGGTGTATTTGGAGTAAAATTATCTGATAAGGCAAAAGTTATTGTGGCAAGATGCTCAGTTATTATAATATCTATTATCGCAATTTTCTTTGCAGCTGATCCAGACAGTAATGTATTTACAATCGTATCTTTTGCCTGGGCAGGATTTGGTGCAACATTCGGACCAATTATGTTATTCGCATTGTTCTGGAAACGCTCTAACAAATATGGTGCGATTGCCGGTTTATTATCCGGAGGTATAATGGTATTTGTATGGAAGTTTGTTATCAGAGTTCAGTTTGCTGACACAGTACTTGATGTATACGAGCTGCTTCCAGCATTTATTGTTGCCTGCATCTTTAATGTAATTGTAAGTCTTCTTACAAAAGCACCTGAGCAGGAAATCATTGATGAATTTGAATCTATCAAAAAGATGGATTAACCAATAAGATTATTCTTAGACAAAAAAGAAGCTGTACAAAAGACTTTACTCATCTTAATACAGCTTCTTTTCTTATGTTCATAAATTTACACAATTCCGCATGCCTTTAAAATCATATAGATAATTCCAACTACCCAGCTGGAAAAAATACCATATAAAATTACAGGACCTGCAATCGTAAATATCTTTGCGCCAACACCAAAAATCTGTCCTTCTGCCTGAAACTCAATCGCAGGAGATACCACACCATTGGCAAATCCTGTAATAGGAACAAGACAACCGGCACCCCCAACTTTTGCAATCTTAGGATAAAGTCCAAATCCCGTAAGCAGTACACTTTCTAATATTAAAACTAATGTTGTCCAACTGGCTGCATCTTCTTTTCCTATGCCAAAATACATAAAGATTTCTAACCATACCTGTCCCATTACACATATCAGCCCGCCAATCCAAAAAGCATTGAACATATCCTTTACCAGATTATTATTTGGTGTTACTCTTTCTACATATTCGTTATATTGTTTTTTTCTCTCTTCACTTTCCATACTCAACCTCTATTCTTCTACTTTTTCACCCAGTTATTTCCAAACTGAATTAACGCTGCCACTACCTTACCTAGTGCAATCGATAAAACAACAAAACTTAACCCCATTTTAAGTTTTACTCTTCTGGAAAAAATCGCAGTACCATTCAAAGCTTCTGCCAAAGACACCGCCAGACAGCCTACAAAAACTCCCTGAGCTAATCCCATTATCGCCTGAAATCCTTGTGAAAAATTTGCTCCAAAAGGAATGTCAATAGAAAATATCCAAAACAAATTCCACCATATTCCACCTAATATAATTGCAGTTTCATATATTCTTACGTGCTTTGCAGTTTTCGTCTTATCTGCCATTCTGGTAACAACACCAGTTGATGAAATCAAGGCAAATACCGCTCCGGATATCACTGCACCACCACCAATTGATGTTAATGCCAACACAATATACTTTAAAATCATCATTTCACATCCAACTTTCCATCTTGTCTATTATGTCCATCTATTAATGCCTGATTAATTTCTGTCTCATATTTTCGCATTTCTACCTCAATCGGCGTAGGGTCCTTAGATAATTTCTTTGGACCGAAATGATTATAGAAAGTAAGTATTCCCAATCCTAAACCTAAAGAATATCCTACTTCCATAACAGTCTTTCCTGTATTTTTGTCCCCTGTAAGCAATTCACATACCTTTTCAAACATGCTTCCCACAGAGATATCATTGTTAAAAGACATAATAGAAAATCCGGCACCAAAAAATAAAATCAGACATATTACAATGACCTTAAGAATTTCCAACCATTTAATATCACTATTTGCCTTCTTAAATTCAATAATACAATCAGTCTCTCCAATACTTTGAACATCAACATTTTGAAACTCCTGGTCCACTATTTCAAATATCTTCATAATAGATACAATATATCTGTTCTTTCCATTGGAATTGTCATTTAATAATTTTATAGGTTTTAATTTGTTTACTACTGCTTTATTTTTGCATTCTAATTTTGCCACATCACCAATCGTGACATAATCATTGGTAACCTCCACACACTGATCCATTTTAATGTATAATGTATCACTCATAAGGCCCCCCTATATTAATACTGCAACTTCTTTATTATTGGTCTGCTTATCTTCTTTTAATGCAAAAATACTAAAACCTGTAACTGCCAAAACAATCAATAATACAAACATAATTCTTAATATTTTCATATTGCACCTCTTTTTTATATTTATAACAACATTTTCAGTATCTCCAAGAACTTCACCAATATTCCAATTTTTAAAAATTAATTTGTTTTTTTAACTTATTTAATATCTTCTCTTCCAGTCTGGATACTTGTACCTGTGTAATGCCTATTTCTTTTGCAATATCAGACTGAGTCTTATTTTTATAGTATCTCAAAATAATAATATTTCTCTCATTTTCATCTAAAGTATCTAGTAACTGCTTAATTAAAACTCTATCAATAACCAGATTTTCATTATTCGTTTTATCTACCAGTTTATCTAATATACTGACACCATTCCCATCACTGGAACTGTCTACTTCCTTATATATAGATTCTACATTTCTCAAAGACTCTATTGCCGTAACTACATCTTCTTTTGATAAAGAGCATATTTCTGCCAACTGTTCAATGGTCGGTTCAAGATGATATGTCTCTCTGAAATTTTCCGTCTCAGCAATAATTTTGTTTTGATTTTCTTTGATAGACCTGCTGATTTTGATAATACCATCATCTCTTAAAAACCTTCTGATTTCCCCTGTTATCAAGGGAACTGCATATGTGGAAAATGCTACATTATATTCCAAATCGAACCGGTCTATCGCTTTCAGCATTCCAATACAACCAATCTGAAACAAATCTTCTCCTTCATATCCACGATTTAAAAATCTCCGAACGATACTCCATATCAGTGCAGTATTATCTGTCAGTACTTTATCCCTAGCGGCTTTATCCCCTTGGTGAGCCTGTTTTATTAGGGTTAATGTATCCATACTACCTCTATCTATTCCTATTATCTTTTATTTTTTTTGTCATAAACACTGTGGTCCCCACATTTTTTTCTGATTCAATATGTATATTGTCCATAAACATTTCCATAAACATAAATCCCATTCCAGAGCGCTCCAATTCTGGCTTGGTTGTATATAATGGCTCTTTTGCCTTCTCGATATCATCAATTCCCACTCCTTCATCTTTTATCTCAATTTGTAACAGACTATCATCATTCTCTTTTCTAAGATTACACTTCATAAATA
>CANPET010000159.1 GCA_947573465.1 uncultured Eubacterium sp. | reverse complement strand
TATCTTACAGGTAAATCCACGAATCTACAATTGTGAGGTCACTTCATATTGTCTCTTCTGTATGCTCTCTACGATATACACTCGGCGGCACTCCAATCTGTTTCTTAAATGTCTTTGAAAAAACCAATGCATCACTGTAACCACATGACAGCGCAATCTCTTCAATGGAAAGTTCTGTCACTGTAAGAAGTTCCTTTGCTCTTGATATTCTGAATCTGGACAAAAATTCCTGTGGTGACATTTCAAGACTTTTTTCAAACATTTTATATAAATAACTTCTGTTCACACATACATATGCTGCAACATCTGCTACCTTAATAGGTTTTGAATAATTATTTCTAATATAATTCACTGCCTGTTCTACATAAAGACTCTCTTTTGTCTTTTCATCTTTTTCTTTTATTTCAATGTCCTTGGTCAGAACATAAAAAAACTCCAAGAGAATACTCTGTAATAAATATTGATTATTAGATGATATATCATTATTTTTCAGCATTTTTAATACTAACTGTTTTAATTCCTTTCCATGTTCTGATTGGAAAGATAACTGTTCACTGTTTAATCCAATATCACTGACATACTCTTTGGCACGCTCTCCGCCAAAACCAACCCATAAGTATGTCCACGGTTCTTTATCATCTGCCTGATAAAATGTCAATACTTCCGGCTCAATCAAAAATCCCTGTCCTGCCCGCAACTCATATTTCTTCTCTCCAACCTGATAAATACCTTTTCCATCTAAGATAAAGTGAATAATATAGTTCGGCCTTGCCGCCGGTCCAAAGCTATGAAGTGGCTGACATTGTGCATAACCACAAAAACATAAAAACAAATCTTTAAATTTTGAATCGGATAATTGTAAAACATATGCATTCTCCATGGATATCTCCTTCCTTTATGATTTATATAATATAATCACGAAATAACTGACGACGTTCTTATTAACCATTACTATTTATCGTTCCACAAGATTCCCTCTCAATAATTTCACAAGACATCTTTACTTTGATAGGCGTCGACAATGTAAGATTGGAAGAAGCAAATAAAAAGTTCACACCATATTGTCCCATATCATATGCCGGAGCATGTACTGTTGTAAGTGCCGGTGTTGTAAACTCACACAAGTCTACATCATCAAAACCGATAATCGAAATATCTTCCGGTATTCTCAATCCATTCTCACGAATTGCTTTCATGGCTCCAATTGCAATATGATCACTGGCTGCAAAGACAGCAGTTGGAATATTCTTCTCCTGTATCAGCTCTGACATCATCCCGTATCCGGATTCAACAGAATACATTCCCTCTTTCAAATATTGACTGCCATCAAGATGATGTCTGTTACAATATTTCAGATAGTATTTCTTCCTATCATCATCAAATTTAACTCCCTGCTCAACAAATTCCTTTCCACCTAGAAAGCCTATTTTTTTATGTCCTCTTGCTTCCAGATATTCCATAACATCATACACTGCCTTTTTAAAATCTAATGAAAAAGTAGTGACAGAATATTCCTCCACTTCCATATCCAAAAATACAATATTTTTAGATACTTTTATCAATTTGTTTACTTCACCATAACTGAATTTTCCTATACATATCAATCCATCTACATTTTCTAATTGCTCCATATAATTCACGTCAGATTTAAATGCTCTGACAATTTGTATACAATTCTTAATACAGAAATCCTCAATTCCTTTTCTTATCATAAAATAATAACTGTCTTTCGTCTCCTGCTCAGGAGAAAACCATTGAACAATCCCTAGTTTAAATGCAGCCTTCCCCTGCTTAACAACTTTCTTATAATTTAATTTTTTCGCAGTCTCTATGACCTTTTGCTTCGTTTCTAATGAAGTCTTTAACGAAACATCATTATTCAATATTCTTGAGACTGTTGATGCACTTACTCCTGCCATTTTTGCTATATCACGAATCGTTGCCATAATTTTCCTCCGGGAATTATTTTTATCTTATTGTCTAATTATAACATACCACTTGTGAAAATGTGACTTTTTTTTAGTAAATTTTTGTGCAGTTTACTCAAACTTTATTTTTTCCAATCATTTTGTCTTGATTTTTTTATAAAACAGCAGTATGTTTTAGTTAACAATATTTTTGTTTACTAAACATTGTGAGGTGTATATTATGACAAATTCTAATTTATTACAAACTCAATTTCTCAATCACGATTTTGATGATAGACTAAAAGACATTTATGGAAATGATGAAGAGATACTTACCTATCAGTTGGAGCGTTACAATAATGCAATCCAACAATATAATGACTTGTTTGGAACAGATGATGTAGAAATTTACAGTGCACCGGGCAGAACCGAAGTATGTGGTAATCATACAGACCACCAGAATGGTATGGTTCTTGCTGCTTCTATCAATTTAGATGCCATTGCCATCGTAGGAAAAAATAATCATAATACAATAGAAATCAAATCAGAAGGCTATCCTCTTCTCCAATTCGATTGCAATCATCTTGACATGATTGAAAGTGAAAAAGAGACTACGACAGCTCTTGTGAAAGGAGTCCTGAGTAAAATGAAAAATGAAGGTTACCAAATCGGACCTTTTAAAGCCTATATTACCAGTGATGTTTTCAGTGGCTCTGGTCTTTCCTCTTCCGCCGCTTTTGAATCATTAATTGGAACAATTATTTCCGGGCTGTTTAATAATATGTCTATATCCCCCGTTGAAATAGCAATGATTGGACAATACGCTGAAAATGTTTATTTTGGAAAGCCTTGCGGATTGATGGATCAGATGGCATGCTCTGTTGGAGATTTCGTTCATATCGACTTTAAAAATCCAGAAAAACCTATTGTAAACAAAATCGAATTTGACATTGCTGAAAAAGGCTACAGTTTATGTATTGTCGATACCAAAGGCTCCCACGCAAATCTAACGGATGATTATGCAGCAATCCCAACCGAAATGAAAGAGATTGCAAACTTTTTTAATAAAGAACATTTATCAGAAATAACAAAGCAGGATTTTATGGAAAATCTGCCAAAAATTTATAGCAAAGCAAGTGACCGCTCTATTTTAAGGGCATTCCACTTTTTCAATGAAAATGAACGTGTGGCAAATGCTGCCCGAATGCTGTCAGAAGATAATTTTGAAGCATTCCTAAGCATAATTAAGGAATCCGGTACTTCTTCCTATCAATTCCTTCAAAATGTTTATTCCAATAAATATGAGCAGACACAGCCTGTTCCAATCACCTTGGCAATGAGTGAATATTTTCTTGGTAATCATGGTGTCTGCCGTGTTCATGGTGGTGGCTTTGCCGGAACCATTCAGGCTTTTGTAAAAACTGATTTCGTTCCTGAATACAAAAAGCAGATTGAAAAAATTCTAGGCTTTGGTACATGCCATGTCCTAAAAATCAGAAAATATGGAGGTATGAAAGTTTTATGAATATAGAAAATATTATGTTGGATAAAAATATAAAAAAATTAGTTCAGTATGGCATAGATAAAAATCTGATACCCGAGTGCGAGCGCCACTACTCGATAAACATGCTTTTAGATATTTTTAAAAAAAAGGATTATACGGACCCCGATATCGCTGGCGAAGATATTCGTTTCGATGATATTTTAAAAGCTTTGACAGATGAAGCTTGCCGATTACAAATAATTGAAGATAGTATCACATACAGGGATTTATTTGACACAAAGCTTATGAATTGCATTATGCCCCGTCCTTCACAGGTCATTGATGAATTCTGGCACAAATATCATATCTCTCCTTCTGCTGCTACAGATTTTTATTATGAATTCAGCCAGAACAGCAATTACATAAGACGTACCCGGGTCGCAAAAGATTTAAAGTGGACTGTTCCTTCAAAATATGGTGAATTGGACATTACAATTAATCTTTCCAAACCTGAGAAAGACCCGAAAGCAATTGCTGCTGCAAAAAATTCTGCAGCTTCGACTTATCCGAAATGCCAATTATGCATGGAAAATGAAGGATATGCCGGAAATGTTTCACATCCCGCAAGACAGAACCACCGTATTATTCCAATAAACATTTGTGGTTCCCAGTGGGGCTTCCAGTATTCTCCATATGTATATTACAATGAGCATTGTATCGCATTTAACGGACAACACGTTCCAATGAAAATAGATAAATCTGCTTTTCGCAAGCTCTTTGATTTTATTAAAATATTTCCACACTACTTTATTGGTTCCAATGCGGACTTACCAATTGTCGGTGGTTCTATTTTAAGTCACGACCATTTCCAAGGTGGTAATTATACTTTTGCCATGGCAAAAGCTGACACCCTTAAAACCTTTTATGTTAAAGGCTTTGAAGATATTGAATGTGGGATTCTAAACTGGCCTTTGTCTGTTATCAGGTTGAAATGCAAAGATTCTGACAGACTTATAGATTTGGCAGACCACATTCTTACCATGTGGCGTTCCTACACAGATACTTCTGCTTTCATCTATGCAGAAACTGACGGAGAGCCCCATAATACAATTACACCAATCGCAAGATTTAGAGACGGTCTGTTTGAATTAGACCTTACACTTAGAAATAATATTACAACAGAGGAACATCCTCTTGGGTTGTTCCATCCTCATAGCAGGCTCCATCATATCAAAAAAGAAAATATTGGTCTGATTGAAGTGATGGGGCTTGCCGTCCTCCCTTCCCGATTAAAAAGGGAAATGGAGCTTTTATCTGAATACATTTTATCCGGAAAAGACATAACAGCAAATTCAGAAATTGCCAAACATGCTGCTTGGGTTGATGAATTTCTTCCACAATATACGGATATCACTTCAAATACTATTATGGACATTCTCAAAACTGAAATTGGAAAAGTTTTTGTGGAAGTCTTAGAAGATGCA
>CANPET010000158.1 GCA_947573465.1 uncultured Eubacterium sp. | reverse complement strand
CGGTTTTTCTTTAGCACTACCCGCTAAAACTATTCCTGATTTTGTTTTTTCTTCCGGAGTAGATTGTTTTAATACTACTCTATCTGCTAATGGTACTAATTTCATTATATAACCTCCAACTCATAATTTTAGCACTCTGCACTTATGAGTGCTAATCGCTAATACATATACTATCACTTTTTTTTATAAATGCAACCCTCATAACAAAAAATTAACAAAACTGTAACAATTAAGCATTTTGTTTTCCTACATGGTTATCTCTTCCATAACAAAATAGATATTGCTGGGCGTACCCACCATACTCACCATACATATCTCTTGCAAAATCCGCTATCAGTTCCTTTTTTGTGTCTTTACCTTGAAAGTATAATGTCTCCATAATACGTTTCATCCATACATCAATAGGAAAGGCATTTCGATATCCTAATGAAAAAAGCATCACACAATTTGCAACCTTTTCTCCAACACCTTTTATCTCCATTAATTTTCTACGGGCAGCATTTTCATCCATTCCTTTGAATTCATCCACACTTATCACATTTTCGCTAAGTTTTTTCACTGCATCTGCCAGATAAGGTGCCCTGAAACCCGTTTTCATCTCCCGAAACTTTTCTTCCGATATTGTTCCTAACACCTCTATTGAGGGAAAAGAATAATACTTTTCTCCATTAATTTCTCCCAGATATTCCCCATATTCTTCACTAATACGTTTTACTAATTGTTTTATGTGAGGTATTTGTTTATTTTGAGAAATAATAAAAGAAATCAGCATTTCATGAAATTCCTGATTCAAAATTCGTACACCATATTTTTCATTGATGGAATCCCGTAAAAGATTATCCTTCTCTAAAAGAAATCTTTTTATTTCCGCATAATCCCTGTCAAGATCAAAATATGGAATCCATATCGTTTTCACACTATGAACATTACAGTCATAAAATACTAATGTGTCATTTACTTGTTTGATATGTAACAGATTTTTATATGCAACAATCACATAATCATTTTCATCCTGCTTATAAAAACGAAAACATTGCCCACATTCCAATGTCTGCGATAAACTGAAATCTTCTATTCTCTCTATTATTGTATTTTGCTTTTCTGTATATATTCTCATTTTCCTACAAACCTTCCTTAGAATACATAATCTTATCTTTTCGACAAGATTAGACTAACATTTTTATTTGTTATATTCAAGTAATCAAATATATTTGTGTATTACGTCTTTATTTTAGGCTAAAATAGTATTATAATATTTTAAAAAGTAAATGGAATTGGAGGATTTTGGATATGGGATTTTTTAAAAAATTATTTGGAACAGCTGCCCTGACAGGTGCTGCTGTTGGTGGTGCTTTATATGTTAAAAAGCGCAAAGATGAAAAAGAAATGAATAAAGATTTTTTTGAAGACTTTGATGACAGTAAAGCTTTTGAAATTCAAAAAGATGACAATACAGATGGTACAACAAAAGTTACATTAACAATCAACAAAAGAAAAGTTAAAAATATGGCGGATATGGCTGCTGATAAAGTGATTGATGCTTCTGACAAATTAAAAGATACTGTTTCTGAAAAAATTGGCGAGGAGAAAATGGAAGCTGTAAAAGACAAATTTGATACTGCCAAAGAAAAAGTCTCGGATGTTGCTGATATGGCAAAAGAAAAATTCTATGACGCAAAAGATGTTGTTGTAGAAACCGTAGGCAAAGACAAAATTGATGCAGCGAAAGAAAAAGTAAGCGAAGTTGCCAACATTGCAAAAGACAAGGTTTCTGAAACAATCAACAAAGTTACAACTCCTTCGAATGAAAAAGAAGAGTTTGAAGATGATTTATTTGAAGAAGATATAGATGACGATTTTCTGGAAGATGAATTAAAAGATATCTAGATACTATTGAATCACTAATTCATAAAAACAGTGATATAAGATTGAAAATAATCTCATATCACTGTTTTTTTATTTAGCTCTATTTACTAATTATTTTTATTTTGGTAATTTAAAAGAACTTTTTAATGATACAATCCTGTTAAATACTGGCTTTTCACTAGTATAATCTTTTAAATCTGCACAGAAATATCCCTGTCTCACAAACTGGAATTTGTCTTCCGGTTTTACATCTGCAATATTCGGTTCAATATAGCACTCTTTCAAAACTGTTAATGAATTCGGATTCAGATTCAGTGTTCCATCTTCATTTAACTTGCCCTTTTCTTCGTCTACGATATTTTCATATAAACGAACTTCTGATTTCACACCATGTCTTGCAGAAACCCAATGAATCGTTCCTTTTACTTTTCTTCCAGTAAATCCACTGCCACTTCTAGTCTCCGGATCATATGTTACATGTATTTCTGTAACATTTCCATTTTCATCCTTTTTATAATCAACACATTTTACAAAATATGCATTCATCAGGCGAACTTCATTTCCCGGGAACAATCTAAAATATTTTTTCGGTGGTTCTTCCATAAAATCTTCTCTGTCAATATAAAGTTCTTTACAGAATGGCACTTTTCTCGTACCAAGTTCCGGACACTCTACATTATTAGTCACCTCAAACCACTCTACCTGATCCTCAGGATAATTATCAATAATGACTTTAATTGGATCTAAAACAGCCATAAGTCTTGGTTTCTTTGCTTTCAAATCCTCTCTGATACAATATTCAAGCATAGCATAGTCTACAGAACTGTTGCTTTTTGAAATACCACATAATTCAACAAACATCTTAATAGCTTCCGGTGTAAAACCTCTTCTTCGAAGTGCTGCTATAGAAACCAATCTTGGATCATCCCATCCATCTACAATTCCGTCTTCTACTAACTGTTTAATATATCTTTTTCCTGTTACTACATTTGTAACATAAAGTTTTGCAAACTCAATCTGCTTCGGTGGATTCTCATATTCCAGCTCATTTACTACCCAGTCATAAAGTGGTCTATGATCTTCAAACTCTAATGTACAAATAGAATGAGTCACACCTTCTATCGCATCCTCTATTGGATGCGCAAAATCATACATTGGGTAAATACACCATTTATCCCCTGTGTTATGATGTGTCATATGTGCCACTCTATAAATAATAGGATCCCTCATATTAATATTCGGGCTGGACATATCAATTTTTGCACGTAAAACCTTTTCTCCATCCTGATATACACCATTTTTCATATTTTCAAACAGTTCAAGATTTTCTTCTACGCTTCTTTCTCTATAAGGACTATTCTTTCCTGGCTCAGTTAATGTTCCTCGATACTCTCTAATTTCTTCTGGAGATAAGTCACAAACATAAGCCTTTCCTTTTTTAATCAATTTCACAGCTGCTTCATACATCTGCTCAAAATAATTTGATGCAAAAAATAATCTGTCTTCCCAATCAGCACCAAGCCACTGAATATCTTTTAAAATAGATTCTACAAACTCTTCTTTTTCTTTTGTAGGATTTGTATCATCAAATCTCATGTTAAACTTTCCATTATATTTCTTTGCCAATCCATAATTTAATAAAATCGATTTGGCATGTCCTATATGAAGATAACCATTTGGCTCAGGTGGAAATCTGGTCTGCACATGGTCAAATCTTCCTTCCTCTAAGTCTTTATCAATAATCTGTTCAATGAAATTTCTTGATTCCACTGCACTTTCCTTCTCTGTTTCATCTACTGGAACATCTTTTTTACTCTCTAATTCCATTTACTGCCTCCCAATTAGAATATATATGTGTGAAATTATACAATAAATACCTCTTCTTTTCAACAAAAAAAATACTGATAAACCAAATGCTTATCAGTATCTTTCTTTTATTTTGCAACATAAACATCACAATATCTAACACCCCACTGCAAAGCCTTTGAATGAGAACTGAAGTAAACATCAATTCTATTTCCTTTAATTGCTCCGCCCCTGTCTTCTACTGTATACGTATGTCCATCAATTACAACCTTTGTACCAAATGGTAAATCTGTTGTATCGGCTGCGATTGTTCTTCCGGCTGTTGCACGTTTACCTGATGCCGTAATACCATCTGTTTTTCCACAACAGCTACTGCATCCACAATATCCTGTAACTTTATAAGTTCCAATATTTTTTAACTTTGTTTTTCTCTTACTTGTTTTCTTTTTATTTGCTTTCTTGACTGTTTTCTTATTTGCTGAAACAACAACTTTCTGTTTTTCTTTTGTATCAAGATTTCTTTTCGTATTTTTCTTTGTAAAAAGTTTATCTGTTTTGTTATCTGACTTTAAAACATTTTCCTTTTCAACCGGCTTGCCTGTAGTCTGAACTTCTGCAACTTTACTAATGCTAAAATTATTAACTACCAATACACTTCCCATTATTGTAAGTGCTAAAGTTAATGTTAATAATACGAACCCGGCAATAAGTCTGGTTTTCTTCATAAATACTCTCCTTACTGCATTTTTATCATGCAAAGAGTATACTACCTCGTTTATTACACTTTGTCAATAATTTATTACATTTTTGTTACATTTTTTTCTCAAAAGTTTTAAATTTATTGTTTAAAAGCCTTTATTTTTGTAAAAATAAATTTTCAAAAATCTTTCCAATAACAACTTCATGTCCACATATTACAATTGTTTCATTGTTTACCAAGACAAATGCCGTTTTTCTTAGATTAATTCCAACTCCTAATTCCATTCCCGCAGACATTTCTGCCTGTCTGACAATCTTATTTAGCTTATTCTCTTTTAAACGCATCCAAAATGTTGGATTTTCCTTACGAAATTCAATCATGGGGAATCCACCTTGATAACCGATATGCCTTAAACCATGTAAATGATATATATCAGACCACTCTTGTACTTTTTCTTCCATAATTTGCAGTTTTTCTCCTTTCATATGTATTTTCTACTTTTTTTGTTAATAATAAATACTATCT
>CANPET010000157.1 GCA_947573465.1 uncultured Eubacterium sp. | reverse complement strand
GAATAGAGGAAAATATGGAGAATAATTATAAGGCACAAATAGAGGCAATTCTTTTTACAATGGGAGAGTCTGTCGAAATTAATAAAATTGCCAATGCATTGGAAATAAAACCTGGCCAGGTAAAGAAAATTGTAAAAGAAATGCAGAGTGAATTAGAGAGTAATGACCGTGGTATTAAAATTATAGAGTTAGATGGAGCATATCAGATGTGTTCTAAACCTGAAATGTACGTCAGGTGTTGACAGAGGTTCTTATGGAGACACTTTCTATAATTGCATATAAGCAGCCAATTACAAAATCGGAAATTGAAAGGATTCGTGGAGTGAAGTCAGATTTTGCAGTAAACAAGTTGGTAGAATACATGCTGGTGGAAGAGGTTGGACGTATGGATACACCAGGAAGACCTTTACTATTTGGAACAACAGAGGAATTTCTTAGACGGTTTGGTGTAGAATCATCGGATAGTCTGCCAATTATTACACCGGATATGATAGAGGAATTTAAACATCAGGCAGAAGATGAAGTTACTTTGAAATCAAATGATTAATATTATTCCTATCAAAAGAAGAGTTTTGTCAGCTCTTCTTTTTTTGATCGTGAAGTATTTAGAATTTTATGTAAGTCAAATTCATATATTTTATAGATTAATTTATTGGTGATAATCATGAAAAAATACGTTTTACATATTCTTTGTGCAGTATTGATTTTGGCAGGACATATAAATGTGGCAGGAGAAGAAACAAAAGAGATAAAGGATAGTGATTTAATTTCAAAGTCAGCAGTTATTATTGATGGGGAGACTGGCAGAGTACTGTATGGTAAAAATTATGAACAGAAAATGGCAATGGCAAGCACTACGAAAATAATGACTTGTATTGTTGCTTTGGAAAATAGTCCTATGGATACTGTGGTTGAGGTATCTTCAAGAGCTGCGAATATGCCGAAAGTACATATGAATATAAAAAAGGGTGAAAAATATTATATGAAAGATTTATTACATGCAATGATGTTAGAATCTTTTAATGACGTCTCGGTTGCAGTAGCAGAAGGTGTAGCTGGAAGTGTGGAATCTTTTGCGAAATTAATGAATGAAAAGGCTAGAAGTATTGGAGCATTCAATACAAATTTTGTAACCCCTAACGGATTAGATGCAGATGAACATTATTCCACAGCTTATGACATGGCACTTATCGGAGCGTATGCTATAAAAAATAAAACTTTTTTAGAAATAACAAATACAAAATCCTATCATTTATCAGATGTAGATAATAAGAGAAATATCACTGTGACAAATAAAGATGCTTTTCTTACAATGGACAATAATGCAATTGGAATAAAAACAGGATTTACAGGAAAAGCAGGATATTGTTTTGTTGGAGCAATAAAAAGTAAAGGAAGAGTTTTTGTCAGCAGTGTTCTGGCATGTGGATGGCCTCCTAATAAATCTTATAAATGGAAAGATACTATGTGTTTAATGAATTATGGAAAAGATAATTACGATTATAAGAATTTATTAAAAAAGAATAAGGAAATCAATGTGAATGTAGAACGTGGTACAAAGAAAAGTATAAAGGCATCTATTATAGGAAGCAGTAAATATTTATTAAATTCTCATGAAAAATATAATTTTAAAACAAATATCAGTTATAAATATCCTATAAAAGAAAATGATAAGATAGGGACGGTTGATATTTTTATTGAAGATAATAAAGTTCAGACAAGGAATATTATAGCAAAAGAGGCTGTATCGGAATATAATTTTAAGTATTGTTTTCAGAAAGTTCTTAACTGGTTTATATTGCAATAATTACCTTTATTTATACATTTAGATGTGGTATATTGATAACGACAAAACATGAACCACAAAATATAGTGTGGCAGAAAACTTTATTAACAAGATATAACCATTGTTAAGGAGGCAGAAATGGAATTTACAAAAATGGAAGGTTGTGGAAACGACTATGTATATGTGAATGGATTTACAAACAAAATTGAAAATCCAAATAAACTGGCAGAGTTTGTCAGTAATAGAAATTTTGGGATAGGTTCTGATGGATTGATTATGATAAATCCATCAAATAAAGCGGATTTTCGCATGAACATGTATAATGCAGATGGTTCGGAAGGAAAAATGTGTGGTAACGGAATCAGATGTGTTGCAAAGTATGTTTATGATAATAAAATGACAGATAAAACAACAATCACGGTAGAAACATTGTCAGGAATTAAAACATTAGTATTAAATGTGGAAGGCGACAAAGTAAAAACTGTTCGTGTAGATATGGGCAGTCCTATTTTGGAGGCGAAAGAGGTTCCTGTTATCTCAGACAAAGAACAGGTAATTGATGAGCCAATCACCATAGATAACAGGGAGTATAAAATTACCTGTGTGTCTATGGGAAATCCTCATGCAATTACGTTTATTGATGATACAGACAGTTTAGATATAGAAAGTATTGGACCAAAGTTTGAGAAGAATGAGATTTTTCCGGATAGAATTAATACAGAGTTTATTCAGATTGTAGATAGAAATACAATTAAGATGCGTGTATGGGAAAGAGGTTCAGGAGAAACATTAGCCTGTGGAACAGGTGCCTGTGCCAGCGTTGTTGCCTGTGTATTAAACAATCTTACAGAGGATAAAGTGACAGTTAAGTTATTAGGTGGAGATTTATTTATTGAATATAACAGAGAAGAGAACACAGTATATATGACTGGTCCTGCAAGAGTTTCTTTTGTCGGAAATATTGAGATTTAGTAACTAACAGGATTTTGAGTGCCAGTAGAAAGTGTGAAAGGTATGATTTTAAAGAATTTATTAGAAAAATTAGAATATGCAGTGTTATCAGGGGATGATTCTATTGAGATTAGGCATTTGGTGAATGATTCCAGAAAAGTTGAAAAAGGAGATGTTTTTGTCTGCATTAAAGGTGCAGGCTTTGATGGACATAAGTTTATAGAAGATGTAGCCAGCAAAGGAGCCAGTGCTGTTATTGTGATGGAAGAGATTGTGGCGCCAGTTGGAGTTACGGTAATCAGAGTAGAGGATACCAGATATGCTTTAGCATGTATGTCAGCTGCATATTTTGGATATCCGGCAGAGAAACTTACGACCATTGGAATTACCGGAACAAAAGGAAAAACAACAACTACATATATGGTGCGTCAGGTTTTAGAAAGTGTTGGAATAAAGACAGGGCTTATTGGAACCATAGAAACAATTATAGGAGATGAAATGATTCCTGCGAAAAATACGACACCGGAATCATTTGTTGTTCAGGAAACTTTTGCAAAAATGGTGGAACAGGGATGTGAATGTGTGGTTATGGAAGTATCTTCTCAAGGGTTAATGCTTCACAGAGTTGCAGGATTTACATTTGATTATGGTATCTTTACAAATATTGAGCCGGATCATATTGGTCCAAATGAACATAAAGATTTTAATGATTACCTCAGATGTAAGAGCATGTTATTAAAACAGTGCAAACATGGAATAATTAATATGGATGCAGACTATATAGATGACATATTAGAAGGACATACTTGTGATATAGAAACTTATGGTGTGGATGGGAATTATGATTTTAAAGCATCAGATATTAGGCTCTTTACAAAACCAGGATGTTTATGTGTATCTTACGATTTGAGTGGAAAGATGAATTTTCCGGTAGAGATTCATGTTCCGGGTAATTTTAGTGTATATAATTCTTTGTGCGCTATTGCAATCTGTAGTCATTTTACAGATGATATAGATGCTATGAAACAAGCATTGTTAGATGTGAGAGTAAAGGGAAGAGTTGAAATTATTTCTGTTTCTCATAGATTTACTTTGATGATTGATTATGCTCATAATGCAATGAGTTTAGAAAGTCTGCTTACCAGTTTGAAGGAATATCAACCAAAGCGTTTAGTTGCAGTGTTTGGTTGTGGTGGAAACCGTTCCAGAGACAGAAGGTTTGAGATGGGAGAAGTTTCATCCAAACTTGCGGATTTTACCATTGTCACATCAGATAATCCTAGATTTGAGGAGCCGATAGATATTATCAATGATATATTGGTTGGTGTAAAAAAAGCAGATGGAGAATATGTTACAGTGCCAGACAGAAAAGACGCTATCCGCTATGCTATTCTTAATGCACAGGATGGAGATGTTATTGTATTGGCAGGAAAAGGACATGAAGATTATCAGGAAATAAAGGGCGTAAAACATCCAATGGATGAACGTGTTTTAATTAATGAAATAATTAATGAAGAAGAAGTAAAAGCAGTGTTATAACCAATGAAAGAGAGAAGTTATTATGTGTGGAATTTGTGGCTTTATAGGTGAAGTAAAGGACGGTAAAACAGTTTTAAAGAAAATGATGGACAAAATAGCCCACAGAGGACCTGATGATGAGGGAATGTATGTGGATACTCACGCAGCCATTGGACATAGAAGACTGAGTATTATTGATTTAAGTCATGGTGCCCAGCCAATGTATAATGAAACAGGAGAAATCGCCATTGTTTTTAACGGTGAGATTTATAATCATCTGGATGTAAGAAAAGAATTAATTGACAAAGGACATATTTTTGCCAATGAATCAGACACAGAGTGTTTAATTCATGCTTATGAAGAATATGGAACAGAAATGTTGTCAAAACTTCGAGGAATGTTTGCTTTTGTGATATGGGACAGTAAAAATAAAACCATGTTTGGTGCCAGAGATCATTTTGGTATCAAACCGTTCTACTATTCGCAGGTGGATGGTACATTTGTATTTTCATCAGAAATAAAGGCTATTTTAGAATTTCCTGGCTTTAAAAAGGAAGTGAATGTAGCTGCGCTAGAACAGTATTTGAGTTTTCAATATTCTGTTTTACCAGAGTGTTTCTTCAAAGGAGTATATAAACTTCCG
>CANPET010000156.1 GCA_947573465.1 uncultured Eubacterium sp. | reverse complement strand
TTCTTCTGCCAGTTCAGGATATTTTGCTCTGTCTATATTTTTAATATCATTTTCTCTATTAATTTTATCTAATATCTGTTTCATGGTTTCTCTCTATTTGCTTACTTTTCTCTATTGATTAATTTTATAATTAATTGTTTTAAAAACAAATTCTCTCTATGAAGTCCATCTAACAGATTCATTGCCTCTTCTGAATATTTTGCAACATTCTCCTTTGATTTATCAAGTCCGCAGATGGATACATAAGTGATTTTATGATTTTTCTCATCACTCATAACCGGTTTTCCAAGTACTTCTGTTGTACTTGTGATATCCAGAATATCATCCTGAATTTGGAATGCAATACCGATATTCTTTGCAATCTTCTCCACAATGCCTATTTCTTCATTGTCTGCACCGCCTAATACTGCTCCAGCCATCATGGATGCCTCAATTAATGCAGCTGTCTTTAAATTATGGATATACATAATCGTGTCTAAATCAATCTCTTTTCCTTCACTGATTATATCTACAGTCTGTCCACCTACCATACCGAAAGCACCTGCTTTTTTTGCAATAATCTGAAATGCTTTTGCCGCTTTCGCTGAATTGTCTGCTTCTATAATTGCATCACTCATTACTTCATATGCAAGATTTAACAGTCCGTCTCCTGCCAAAATTCCTAAATCTTCACCATATTTTGCATGCGTTGTTTTCTTTCCTCTTCTATATTCATCATTATCCATTGCCGGTAAATCATCATGAACTAGTGAATAAGTATGAATCATTTCAATTGCTGCCATAAACGGAAAAATGTTTTCTGTTTCATCACTAAAAAGTTTCGCTGTCTCAAGCATAAGTAAAGGCCGTAATCTCTTTCCACCGGCTTTCACACTATAATTCATCGCCTCAAATATAATCTTCTGTTTTCCTTCTTCTTCTGGAAGAAAATCATACACCTTTTCTTCTACAAATTTTGTTTTCCTGTCTAATTCTTTATTAAAATCTAACATGACTGTTCCTCATTAATTATTTGTATCTGTTTTTCAATCTTATCTATCTGGGCACTGCAGTCCTTCACTAGATTTAATCCTTTATGATATAATTCAAAAGACTTATCAAGAGTAACTTCTTCCTCCTGCATATTTTTGATAATGTTTTCTATTTCTTCAAAATTCTGCTCAATGGTTTTCTTCTCTTCCATGGTAACCTCCTTTTGTCACGCTGCCTATCTTCGCTTTTATCTGCCCATCTCGGACAGTCAATGAAATGTCATCATTTTCTTTTACCTGTCCTACTGTATTCAATGGTCTTCCCATATTGTCTGTCACATAGGCAAATCCTTTTGATATTCTGTTAAGTGGAGATAATCCATTTAACTTTTCTGAATAGATTGCAAGAGAATGTTTTCTATCTCTCAATATATTCCCAAACGTCTCCTGAAGTCTCGTGTATAAGTCATCCACATACTGCTTCTTACTCTGCAATTGATTACTTGGATGATATACATTCAGTCTCGCCTCATAATACCTTAATTTATCTCTGTTCTTGTCAATATTCTTTTTTATCTCTGATAAAAGTATCTGATGATAATGAGAAATATTTATCCTAAATTCATTATAATCAAAAACTGCCAGCTCCGCCGCCGCTGATGGCGTCGGTGCTCTCATATCTGCCACAAAATCCGCAATGGTAGTATCGACTTCATGTCCCACTGCTGAAATAACAGGTGTATTACAATCAAATATTGCTCTTGCCACAATCTCCTCATTAAAAGCCCACAGGTCTTCAATGGAACCACCACCTCTGCCGACAATAATCACATCCAGATTCATACGATCCAGACAACGTATACCATTTACGATATCAACTGCAGCCTCTGCTCCCTGCACCAGACTAGAATATAAATATAACTGTACATAAGGATTTCGTCTCTTTGTAATATTAATAATATCCTGAATTGCTGCTCCGGTCTTTGCGGTACATATTCCTATTTTCAGAGAATACTTCGGTATGGGCTTTTTATACATGGCATCAAAAAGTCCCATTTCCTCTAGTTCAGCCTTTAACTGTTCAAAACGCTGATATAGTAATCCCGAACCTTCCAGAGAAATCTCTCTGGCATAAAGCTGGTATTTTCCATCTCTTTCAAACACATTTATAGAACCGGTTACTAAAACCTTTTGTCCTTCTTCTAATGTAAATTTTAACCCACCTCTGTTTCCTTTAAACATCACGGCTGCAATTACTCCGGTCTTATCTTTCAAAGTAAAATAGATATGTCCTGATGAGTGATATGTGCAATTACTGATTTCACCCTTAACACAAATATTAGCCAGCATAAAATCCTGGCTGAACATCTGTTTAATATATGTATTTACCTGACCAACCGTGTATACCGATGCCATAATCTTCTCCTAAAACAATTTTGCTAATATTCCATTAATAAAAGCAGGTGATTCATCACTGCCATACTTCTTCGCCAGTTCTACTGCCTGATCTACTGCAACTTTTTTCGGAACATCTTCATCCATATTCATTTCATAATATGCCAGTCTAATAATCGTCAAATCCGTTTTAGACATTCTATCTGTACTCCAGCCGACTGAGACCTCGTTGATTTTCTTATCAATATCTTCTATCTGCTTTGCTATATCTGTAACCTTTGATGAAATATAGGCACTGTCCTCTTCGCCGGCTTCCTGTATATTGTCTAAAAATAATCGATACTGTTCAGGCATGTCCTCTTTATTATGAAATTCATTACAAAACAAAAGTTTAAACACACACTCTCTAATTTTTGCTCTCTTCATTTTTTCCTCCACGTATCCTATTATGCTCAAAAAGGGTGTCTTTAACAGACACCCCTGACTTTATTAATTTATTTTGATAAAACATTTGAGATGTTGACATTGACATTTGCAACTTCAAGACCAGTCATGTTTTCTACTGTAGTCTTAATTTTGTCCTGAACTTTTTTAGAAATATTAATGATATTTTCGTTCATTCTAAGAATAATCGCAACATCAATCATTACACTATTATCTGCAACATCTACATGAACGCCTTTTGATAATTTCTTCATGCCTAGCTTTGCAACAATCTCTGATGTGATGTTTCCTGCCATGCCCACAACTCCATCAACCTCTAAGGCTGCCATGGCTGAAATCACTGCTAATACATCATCACTAATGTTTACCTCACCCAGTTCTGAATTATCATATATTTTATAAGTATTTCTCACACTGTCCATTCTATACCTCCTACTGCCTATGAACAGGCATTAAACTAAGAGTAGTATACCATTATTGGGCAGGTTTTACAACTAGAATCCGTTTTTCCCTTACATTAATCCTATCACATAAAAAGGTTCAAAGAACTGCCTGCAGAACCCTGAACCTTTTTGTATATGACTGAACAATTATTTTTCCTTACTGAAGACGTTCAATCATTTCTACTAATGTGTCGATGTTTTCGAAATTTTCTTCTGTCTTTTCTTCCATTGTGATTTCGATATCAAACTTATCTTCTAACTCAGCAATAAGTGCAATGATATCCATAGAATCCAAATCTTCCGGAAGATTCATATCTTCATCTTCTACATCAATATCCGGAACAATCATCTCTAAAATTTCAATTACTTCATCTCTCATAATTAGCCTCTTTCTTTTTTTATATTTATTTTATATGTTTACCATATAAGTACTGATTATTTATCTTAAGTTTTTCAGACGGAATTTTCTTGTATCTTTTTATTTTCCTTCATTTAATGCTTTTAATTCTTTTCTAATAATCTTTCCATTAAATGTTCTTGGAATCTCATCTATTATCTCAAAGACTTTCGGAACTTTCAAGGACTCTAACTTAGATAACATATATTTTGACAATTCTTTCTGGTTAAATTCATAACCATCATTTAATGCAACAAAAAGTTTCGGTGCCTCTCCGGTGATTTCATCTGCAATAGGAATGCACGCACAATCCTTAATCATCTCGTGTTTCATTACCACTTCTTCGATTTCTGTTGGTGCAATTTTGATTCCCCCCATATTAATGACATCACCCTGTCTGCCTAAAAGATATACTAACCCATCTTCTCCTAAGTATCCTAAGTCATTAGTATATACAACACCTTTTTCATCCATAACTTCAGCAGTAATTTCAGGCTCTTTGTAATAGCCCTTCATATTCATGCCACCCTGAAATGCCAGAATTCCCGGATTTTCTAAAGAAGCATCCACACGATTTCTGTTATCATCTACAAATAAAATTTCTGTATTAACAGTTGTTCTTCCAATACACTTCTGTTTGTCACCATATTTGCTGAATTCTAAAATAACAGTACATCCCGATTCTGTCGCTCCATAGGTATTATATAACCTCGTTGTCGGAAACATCTTTGTCAAAATCTCCTTATTTGTTTCTGACAATGGTGCAGAACCCAACTGAATATAATGGAACTGATTATCATATGTTGCAAATCTGTCTTTTGCAAACTTTAATACCTGCTCCAAAATAGCTGGAACAAAAGTAATCGCAGTTATCTTATAATTATCTAATAATTTAAAGAAATCTTCTACAAACTTAATTCCGTCTGTTAAAACTACGGAACTTCCATTGTATATCGCTCCATAAGTTCTTCTGATAGCCAGAGAATGATTAATTGGA
The DNA here is from genome assembly GCA_947573465.1 of uncultured Eubacterium sp. Lineage (GTDB taxonomy): Bacteria > Bacillota > Clostridia > Lachnospirales > Lachnospiraceae > Eubacterium_G. The sequence goes on along the minus strand of CANPET010000156.1, from coordinate 263 downwards.
GTGGTAATTAATTCTACCTCATCCTTTCCCATTTCCACACTATCCATAACATTTTGTGCAATAAAAATGTCACATCCATATGTTACTTCAATACCTTTAGACTTACCAGTTGTTCCTGTAGTAAATAAGATTTCTGATAATTCATCCGCCTTTGGAAATTCAAAATCAATTGGCTCTATAGGATTTTCTTCATCCTGTACCGCCTTAAATAGTTCTTTCAAACTAATATTATTCACATGTTCATTCTTTACAGCCTTATCTGC
>CANPET010000155.1 GCA_947573465.1 uncultured Eubacterium sp. | reverse complement strand
CTCTTCACTTAAATTTAATTCTTCTCTCAACCCTTTCCATGTGGTAGCCATATCACCCATTCCTTTCTAAAAAAATTTCAAGATTACGTTTTGCTTTATTAATTTCTTTTTTAGGAGTTTTCTTCGTTTTTTTTATAAAGTAGTGTAACATTATAAACTTATTCTCTCTATAATATGCATATAGAATTCTATTTTTCAAGGGACGAAGTTCCCATATTTTACCATCAAGATGTTTCGTCACTGGTTCTCCAATCCGTGTTCCCTTCTCTTCAAGTAAATCCATATATGCTATTATCTTGTTTAAATTTATTCTGCTCTCTTTATTTGATTTCCCTTGCTCTTTCAGAGTTCTTAATAAGTCAGCAATTTCACTATGACCATTCTTATCTTCAAAAAACTCTATTTCGTACATTTACTCTCCTTTTTATTATATCAAATTTGTTATTTTTTTCAACTTCTTTTATATACTTTATGTTGCTTGATATATTAACTATGATACATTAAGTTTAAAATCTTGTCAATTGCTACTATACATTTCTATAATAAAAAGAAATTTTTTCATTTTAGACAAAAGAGAGTACCGCTCTATGCGATACTCCCTTCTAAAATTTCTTCACTTTTTTCGATAATTACTCTTCACTTTCTGTTGCTTCTTCACTATCTTCCTCTTCCCCACACTGATTGTAAATCTCCATAAATTGCTTACCTGTAATGGTTTCTTTCTCATATAAGAACTCTGCAATCTTGTCTAACTTATCTCTGTTATCCCGAAGCAACTGCTTTGCTTCCTCATATTTCTCTTTCAACAGTATCTTTACTTCTTCCTCAATCTCTGTAGCTGTCTTGTCACTACAATTCAACTGTGAATGTCCGCCAAGATATGGATCATTTATTTTTTCCAAACTCATAAGACCAAACTTCTCAGACATACCATACTGTGCAATCATAGAACGGGCAATATTGGTAGCCTTTTCCATATCATTAGATGCTCCGGTAGTAATGGAATCAAATACAATCTCCTCAGATGCACGCCCTGCTAAAAGTGTTACAAGTTCTGCATTTAATTCATCCTTAGACATCAGATACTTCTCTTTTTCCGGTGCCTGAATAACATAACCAAGACTTCCCATGGTTCTTGGAACAATTGTAATCTTTTGTACCGGCTCTGCATGTTTCTGAATTGCTGCCACTAATGCATGACCAACCTCATGGAATGCCACAATTTTCTTCTCTTCCTTGCTGAGAATCCTGTCTTTCTTTTCTTTACCTGCAATAACTACTTCCACAGCTTCCATTAAGTCATCCTGAGAAATAGCCTTTCTACCACATTTTACTGCATTGATAGCTGCTTCGTTTACCATGTTTGCAAGGTCAGAACCTACTGCACCGCTGGTAATATTTGCAATGGCATCCAAATCTACTGTCTCATCTAACTTAACGTCTTTTGAATGAACTTTCAAAGTTTCTACTCTTCCCTTAAAATCAGGAGTATCAACAATAACTCTTCTGTCAAAACGTCCTGGTCTGAGCAACGCCGGGTCCAACACCTCCGGTCTGTTCGTTGCCGCCAATATCATAATACCTTTTGAAGAGTCAAATCCATCCATCTCTGCTAACAACGCATTCAATGTCTGCTCTCTCTCGTCGTTTCCACCACCATATCTGGAATCACGACTTTTACCAATGGAATCAATTTCATCTATAAATACGATACATGGTGCATTCTCTTCTGCCTGTTTAAACAAATCTCTTACCCTGGATGCACCTACACCTACAAACATTTCCACAAAGTCAGAACCAGATAGAGAGAAAAATGGTACCTTTGCTTCACCGGCTACTGCCTTTGCAAGAAGAGTTTTACCGGTTCCCGGAGGTCCTACCAATAACGCTCCCTTTGGAAGTTTCGCACCAATTGCTGTATACTTTCCAGGATTGTGAAGAAAATCAACCATTTCTACAACGGATTCCTTTGCTTCTTCCTGACCTGCTACATCCTTAAATGTTACTCCTGTTTCCTTCTGAATATATACCTTGGCATTGGACTTTCCAACACCGAATACTCCGCCGCCTTTTCCTCCAGTGGCTTTTCTCATAATAAACATCATCAAAAACCAAAAGACTATAAGCGGCAATATCCATTCTAATAGAATAAGCAGTATGCTGGCGGAAGCACTAGCCTGCTCCGCTTTAAAAGTTACCCCTGCATATTTGTTTTTCAAATCATTAATTAATTCAGGGTCTTCTAACTGCGTTGTCCAATAAGTAGTTTTTAATAAACGTCTTCCATCATCCTTTGGTACAATATATATCTTATTTGAATCAAAAGTTACGCTTTCTACTCCATTTTCATCTAATAAGCCAATAAACTGATTGTATGTTATCTCCTGCTTTGTCATTGAATCAAACAGATATGAACTCATTGTGGTAAATAATAAAGCCACAATCAATGCTACAATAATAGTAACAATGCGATTTCTCTTTTGATTGTCCTGCCCCCCGTTGTTTCCCTGGGTGTTATTTCTGTTGTTTTCCATTGTTTTTCCTTTCTGTCCACTATATTTAATACTAAAAATCTTTTACTCTTAACAATATGTTAAATGTTTTTTATATTATACCTTAACAATATAACATATCATGAGTTTTTAATGTTAAAATTTAGTGAATATTTCTTAAATTTTTAAAAAATTTAATTTTTTTCTAGCAATGAATCCTCTATAGTAGTAAACTGTTAAAGTATTTATAAAAAATAAATACACTATTTGACTGAAAAAAATGTTAATACACTTTTAGGAGGAAAAGAAAATGGCAGTGAAATACGTTTTCGTTACAGGAGGCGTAGTTTCAGGTCTTGGTAAGGGTATTACTGCTGCATCACTTGGCAGGCTTTTAAAAGCCCGTGGTTACAAAGTAACAATGCAGAAGTTTGATCCTTACATTAATATTGATCCTGGTACTATGAATCCAGTACAACACGGTGAAGTTTTTGTTACAGATGATGGTGCAGAAACGGATCTCGATCTTGGGCACTATGAAAGATTTATTGATGAAAGTCTAACAAAAAACTCTAATGTAACTACTGGTAAAGTTTACTGGTCCGTTCTCGAAAAGGAAAGACACGGTGACTTTGGTGGAGGGACTGTTCAGGTCATTCCACATATTACCAATGAAATTAAAAGCCGCTTCTATCGAAGCCTTAGCGAAGAAACTGAAATTGCAATTATTGAAGTAGGTGGTACTGTAGGAGATATTGAATCCCAGCCATACATTGAGGCGATTCGTCAGTTCCAGCATGATGTAGGACATGAGAATTGTATTTTAATTCACGTTGCCCTTATGGTTTACCTACCGGCTTCAGAAGAAATGAAAACAAAACCGATTCAGATGAGTGTTAAGGAATTACAAAGACTTGGAATTCAACCTGATGTAGTTGTATGCCGTACAGAACACGAAATTGATGACGGATTAAAAGATAAAATTAGTTTATTCTGTAATGTTCCTGCCAGCCATGTTGTGCAAAATCTTACAGTAGGCATGCTCTATGAAGCACCACTGGCTATGGAAAAGGAACATCTGGCTGAAATTGCCTGTGAAAGTTTAAATTTGGAATGTCCAAAACCAGACCTCGAAGATTGGAAAGCAATGGTCAAGTCAGCAAAAAATCCTACACAGGAAGTCACTGTAGCACTGGTAGGAAAGTATATTGCTCTCCATGATGCTTATATCAGTGTTGTGGAATCTTTAAAACATGCCGGATATCCTAATCATACTACAGTTAATATCAAATGGGTTGATTCCGAAACAATTTCTGATGAAAATGCTGGTGAAATTTTCGCAGATGTTTCAGGTATTCTTGTTCCCGGTGGTTTTGGCAAACGCGGTATAGATGGAAAACTAGCTGCAATAAAGTATGCAAGAGAAAATAATATTCCATTCCTTGGACTTTGTCTTGGTATGCAGTTATCTATTGTAGAATTCGCAAGAAATATAGTAGGTTATCGTGATGCTCACAGTATTGAGCTTGATCCTGCTACTACCCATCCGGTTATCAGCCTTATGCCTGATCAGGAAGGCATCACCGATATTGGTGGCACTTTAAGACTCGGTTCTTACCCTTGTGTTCTTGATAAAGATAGTAAAGCCTATGCATTATATGGAACTGAGCTAATTCATGAACGTCACCGCCACAGATATGAAGTAAATAACGACTATAGACAAGATTTAACAGAAAACGGCATGAAGCTCTCTGGTATATCACCTGATAGACGTATTGTGGAAATGATTGAAATTCCTTCTCATCAATTCTTTGTTGCCACACAGGCACATCCGGAATTAAAGAGTCGTCCAAACAGACCACATCCATTATTCCTTGGATTTGTAGAGGCAGCCATTAACAATAAATAAAATTCCGGTTTGTAGGGGAGGTACACTTTCCTACTGAAAGAGAGTACAGAGGGAATACCTTCACCTCATTACTTGAACATTTATTAAAAAGAAAAGATAGAATTAATATCTCAAGTACCGACTTCATCTTCGAAAAAATCCTGATGATTTTTTCTCAGGTAAGTCTTAAGATTTGATTTTGAAAATCAAATCTTAACTTGATATTAATTCTATCTTTTCTTTTATAAATGTAATCAAGTAATTCAAGTTCCAGTATTCCCTCTGTACTCTCTTCCAGCAGTGAAATGTCTCTACCACTACAAAACGATTTATATTTTGTACTTGTTTATCATGTCGGTAGTTTTTTATCTTCTTTATATGGATTTATAGTGTTATCATACCTGCTCCATTATCTTCTCCTGCCACACAGTTAATCATAATGTCTCAATTACACGTATATTTATATAAAAACACATAAAATACATGTAAATTTGCTGGATTCGCCCAAAACGTAGAAGAAGATTACACGTAG
>CANPET010000154.1 GCA_947573465.1 uncultured Eubacterium sp. | reverse complement strand
TTTTAGGATTTCAATAGAATACTCACTAATATTACACGTAGATTTATTGAAAAAACGATTTTATACGTGTAATATTCTTGGAAACTTCCAAAAATCAGATAAATATTACACGTAAATATATAAAAAAATTGAATTAGTATGTGTAATTGTTTTTTGTCGGTATTGCACCAAAAAAAGCAAATGCCTGCCCATACTTTCCTTTTTGAATATTCTTGATTTGTAGGGGGATTTTTCACTGCTGATTATGGCGTAGAGAGGATACAGGAACTCGAGCTTCTTGAGTACATTTATAAAAGAAAAACAACACTTAATATCAAGGGAACATTTGATTCACATAATCAAATGTTCAGACTTACCTGAGAAAAAATCATCAGGATTTTTTCGAAGATTAAGTCGGTACTTGAAATATTAAGTGTTGTTTTTCTTTTCTATAAATGTTCAAGAAGTAAGGTGAATGTATCCTCTCTACGCTGTAGTCAGCAGGAAAGTCTTATCCCTACAAACCGGAATTTATCTCAGGAACAATCTTACCATCTTATCATACAATTTTTTATAGGGCTGATATCTCATTGGCATATCAATCCAATTATACTTTTTCAAAATACTCTTTTCATGAGTAAATGTCTGAAAACTCTTAATACCATGATATGCTCCCATACCACTATTTCCAACACCACCAAATCCCATCTGAGATGTGGCAAGATGCAAAACTGTATCATTAATGCATCCCCCACCAAAAGCCACTTTTTCTGTAAATAGTTTTTGTACTTTTCTGTCATTTGAGAAAATATATAATGCCAATGGATGCGGACGTTCCTCTATGAATCTCACAGCCTCTTCTATCTTTTCATAAGTAAGAACAGGTAGCACCGGACCAAATATTTCCTCTTGCATGACTGCATCATTCTCTGTAACATTATCTAATACCGTAGGCTCAATACGAAGTTCATTGTCTCTTCCCTTTCCGCCTAAAATAACCTTTTCTCTATCAATTAATCCCATGACACGAGAATAATGCTTCTCATTAATCATCTTGCCATAATCCTGATTTTCCAATGGATTTTCCCCATACATTTCTTTAACAGTATGAATGAATATTTCTAAGAATTCCTCTTTAATATCTTTATCAATTAATAAGTAATCCGGTGCCACACATGTCTGCCCCAGATTCAAATACTTTCCAAAAGCCAGTCTTTTTGCTGCCAGTTTCAAGTTTGCTGTTTTATCAATGACACATGGGCTTTTACCGCCCAGTTCCAGAGATACCGGCGTCAGATTCTTCGAAGCCTTCTCCATTACCAATTTTCCTACGGTCACTCCTCCGGTAAAAAATATATAATCGAACTTCTGCTCCAATAACTCTGTATTCTCAGCACGTCCACCTTCTACCACGGATACATATTCCTGCTCAAATACTTTTTCTAATATCTTCTTTATAATAAAGGAAGTTGCCGGTGAATATGCAGATGGCTTTGCCACAACACAGTTTCCTGCTGCAACTGCTCCAATTAAAGGTTCCATCGTCAGCATGAACGGATAATTCCATGGTGCCATAACCAAAACCACGCCATATGGTTCAAACACAGAATAACTTTTTCCATGAAAATTTGCCAAATCGGTTCTGTGTCTCTTTGGTTTATTCCAACGTTTTATATGTTTTATCTGATATGACAATTCTGCCAATGTCAGCCCAATCTCACACATATAAGATTCACTAACAGACTTACCCAAATCTGATTTTAACGCCTGGCAGATTTCTTCTTCACATTCTAATATTACCTGCTTTAGTTTCTTTAAATATTTAATTCTGTAATCTACATCAAAAGTTTTCTTCTGATAATAAAACTCTCTCTGCTTTTTTACAATGTCCTCAATTCTGCTCATCTTACTTCCTTCTAACCTTATAATAAATTTCCTCCAGTTCCTTTGCATTCATTAACTTCGGTACCGGATATAACGGATTACTCTCCTTGTCTGCATGCTTTGCCATTTTCGGGATATCCTTCTCTTCAATTCCTTCAATATAATCAGGAATATTCATCGACTGATTCATATCTTTTATCCATTGAATAAAAGCCTTTGCTGTCTCCTCTTCATTCTGTTTATCTTCTATAATATTTGCTTTCACTGCAAGCTTTGCGAGTTTCTTATAACAGGCTCCTCCATACATTTCCAATACATATGGAAGAATAACTGCATTCGCCAGTCCGTGAGGTACTCCATACTGCCCTCCTAAAGAATGTGCCACACCATGAACATATCCCACATAAGACTGTGTAAATGCTACTCCTGCACAATAAGATGCCTTTAACATATTCATTCTTGCCTTTGCATCATTTCCATCATCATATGCTCTTTTCAGATTTTTTCCAATTAATTTTACTGCTCTGACAGCCTTTTTTCTTGTATATCTTGTAGTACTTCTGCCAATATACGCCTCTACTGCATGGGTCAATGCATCCATACCTGTTGTTGCTGTCAAATGTTGTGGCAGACTCGTGGTAACTTTATAATCCAACACTGCATACTTTGGAATTAATGGAAAATCATTAATTGGATATTTATGATGTGTCTCTTCATCGGTTATTACCGCTGCCAAAGTCGTCTCACTGCCTGTTCCTGCAGTTGTCGGAATTGCTAACAGCAATGGAATCCTTTTATGTATTTTCAAAATCCCTTTCATCTTGCTTACTGTTTGGTTTGGCTTTGCCACTCTTGCTCCTGCCGCCTTTGCACAATCCATGGATGAACCTCCACCTAATGCAACAATCGCCTGACAGCCACCTTCTATATACTTGTCCTTTGCTTCTTCCACATTTGAAACAGTAGGGTTTGCTACCGTACTATCATAATACTCATAAGAAATATCTGCTTTCTCCAAAATATCCGTAAGTTGTTTTCCAAGACCTACTTCAGTGATTCCCTTATCTGTCACAACCAATACCTTGTTAAAATTAAATTTTTCCAATACTTTTGGTATTTTATCCATTCCCTCTAATATTTTAGGCTCTGTATATGGCAGTAATGGTAATGCTGCTCTGAAACAAATCTGAAAAATTCTACAGTATGTCTTTTTTACAATGTTCATCTGTTTTTCCCCTTTAACAAAATTTTAATTTACTAAATCAACTGACAACAAAAGAGCTAACTTATGAACTCTCTCGAAGCATAGTTTCCATGGAATAATTACTTTTTTCCACGCGTCTGCAATTCTGCAAAACATTTTTATCAATCTTTACGAACAAAGATAATTCCATAAGCACCTGGTCCGATATGTGTTCCAATCGTTGGTCCAATCTGAAATCTGTCTGTAAATTCCACTCCCTGTTCATTTAACTGCCCCGTAAAAGCTTCATTATTTTCAGTTCCCAACGAATATAAACTATATATAGGAAAACTCTCATCAATATTTTCAGATGTAATCAGTTTCTCTATATCATTTAACGCTTTTTTCTTTCCGATGCTTTTTGCCTTTACTCCGATTTTTCCCTCTTCTGTAATCGTAATTAAAGGTTTAATTTTTGCCAGACTGCCAATACCTGCTTCTAACTTAGAAAGCCTTCCACCACGATACAAATTCTCTAATGTATCAAGTACTGCATAAATCTTTACTCTGGATTTCATTTCATCTAATATATCTGTAATCTCCGGTGCAGTCTTTCCTCTATCTCTTAATTCCATACCATAATCCACTAAAACTTTAATAGCGTATGTAGCTGTAAGAGAGTCTACAATATAAATATTATCATAATCTACCATATCCTTTGCCAATACTGCACTCTGAACTGTGCCACTTAAACCTGAAGACAGAAGTACACAAATCAATTCATCTCCTGCTTCTTTTACCTTTTCAAAAACTTCCACAAACTCCTGTGGTGATGGCTGTGATGTTTTTGGAAACTCTTCTGACTCCTGAGTCATTTGATAAAACTCATCCTTTGTCACGCTTCCATCATCATTAAATGTTTTCTCTCCAATCGTAATTGGAATGGAAACATGCTCTATTCCTTTTTGTTTTGCTTCTTTTACATCATAGTCTGACGAAGACTCTATTAAAAATTTAATCATAATACCTCCTACTGATGGATTACTTCTAATGCTGCATCAGAAATAACATTAAACACATCTACAATTTCCTTTGTTTTCTCAGAACCAATTCTGTTTTCAATCTTATTTACAATTTCATCAACCACTTCCAATACTTCTTCATGACCTTTTTCATAAAAAGAAATATTTTCTTCATTAAACATTACATATACGCTTCGCTTGTCTTCCTCGGATCTCTTTCTGACAATCAGCCCCTTCTTCTCCAGACTATTCAAAGTCCTATTCATCAGGGATTTCAATAATCTTGTTTTTTCACACAAATCCGTTGCTGTTAAGTACTCACCTGGAAAATTTTTTCTCTGATTATTAAGAATATTACATATCAAAGCTTCGTTATATGGAAGCTGTGTAACAATTCTTTCATTACATATGGTATTAGATAATCTTAACCATGCACTTAATAATTCTTCATTAAATCCTTTCATCATTTCTTCCTTTGCAATTAGTTTACTTTGTGAACCTTTCACTTTGTGTACTTTACTATACATTTTTAATTTCGTCAATAATGAATTTTTCGCTTTCAAAAGTGTTTACTTCTATCTGTAGTATATGTTATCCTACTATCTATGACTATTCAGAGATACTAATATAAGGAGTTTTATAATGAAGAATATTAAGGCAAAATATTTTGGTGATAAAGATTTTTACAAAATGATATTGGCGATAGCATTACCAATTGTAATCCAGAGTCTTTTTACAAACTTTGTAGCAATGCTTGATAATGTAATGGTTGGAAAAGTCGGAACAGATCAGATGACTGGTGTCGCTGTTGTAAATCAGCTTTTCTTTGTTTTTAACCTCGCAGTATTTGG
>CANPET010000153.1 GCA_947573465.1 uncultured Eubacterium sp. | reverse complement strand
GCATGGCCTTTACTTTACGTTTTCATTTATATGCCATGGTTCATATTATTAGAAACACTGATCCCGGCGGATTATTCCGGATTACATATTATTCATTGTGCTTTGGATGATATCATTCCATTCTGCGAATGGTTTGTAATTCCATATCTTTTATGGTTTTTATATATTCCTGCCGTATTTGTTTTTTTATTTTATCATTCAAAAAATGAATTTTATCGTCTTTGTGCTTATGAATTTACCGGAATGACAATTGCGCTACTAGTATGTAGTGTTTATCCAAACGGACTTAATCTCAGACTATCAGATATTGGAAGAGACAATCTGCTAATTGACTTGGTGCATTTCCTTTATAGTAATGATACACCTACAAATGTCTGCCCAAGCATTCATGTTTTTGCAACAATCAGCGCACATATTTGTTTGGTAAAAAGTCCACATATGAAGGAACTACACCCAAGACAGCATATCAAGAGATTTTCACTTGTATTATCTGTTTTAATATGTCTGTCTACGATGTTTTTAAAACAACACTCTGCTATTGATGTTTTCGCTGGAATCATTTTAGCATTTGTACTTTACTTTATTGTATTTAAATGGTGGTTCGCTAAAGTCAATTTTCCTGCTCCAAAAATCAAAGATCCAAAGCAGCATCAGGTATTGTACTTCTTAAATAAACAAAAAAATAAAAACTGAGATTTTTACATTTTAAAATCTCAGTTTTTTCATTTTCTTTAATTAAATCCAAAGAATTTCTGTGTAATACTATATCCGATTACAGAACATTTTCTTCCTATTTTACCTGGAAGATTCATAGTTCTTCCAAGAATAGATTTACGAACTTTTTTATATAATTCTATATTGCTTTCTTTCAAATCATCCCAAAGCTTTTCTTTATCCTCTAATCTTTGCTTGGAACCTTCTAAAATAGATAATATGGAGGAAACACACATCATCATATCAAAATAATGTACCATTGCATCATCAATGTTTTGGTGGTCTATATTAGATTTATTATAGATGTCTAACATTAATCTGGTAACCCGGTACTGTTGATCCAGTCTTTTAATCATAACCGATTCATGTACGGACTGATCATCTCTACCAATAAAGTATTTATATAAGCAGACATCCAGATAATAAATATTCTTGACATATGGTAATGGCTGAAATACATAAATATTATCCACATAAAAAGTATGTTTCGGAAGAACCATGCCACACTCTCTTAACACTTTCGTTCTATAAATAACAGAATGCATTAAAAGATACTGTGTTTTACCAAAATGAAGTTCGTCCCAGCCAAACATTTTTCCAACAGGCATAGCCCGCTTATATTTCATTATCTTTTTATGTTTCACTCCCTGCTTATCATACATATAGTTAGAAATCAGCATATCGAGTCCTGCATCTTTTGCAATCATATCTTCCAATAAATCCAGAACTTTTATCAATGCCTTCTTTCCCAGACAATCATCACTGTCTAACACCTTAAAATACAAACCTGTTGCATTTTTAATTCCTGTATTGACAGCCTCTCCATGACCTCCATTTTCCTGATGCACCACTTTAATAATATCAGGAAACTTCTCCTGATATTTCTGAGCAATTTTTAATGTATCATCTGTCGAACCGTCATCTACAATTATAATTTCAACTCTTTCTCCACCATGAAGTGCGCTGCGAATACTTTTTTCCATATATTCCTGTGAATTATAACACGGAATTGCTACTGTTAATATTTTCATCCCCTACCTCCTTAGGCTTTACTATATTATTTATTATAATTCCCATTACCACTGCTAATACTAAAAAAGTTAACATTGATGTGGAAATTGTTTCTAAAATATACCAGTCAGAAAACTGCTGTGTAGTGATATTTTGTGTTTCATTTAGTTTTTGTGCCAGATATGATATTCCTACTGAGGTAATATTTACTGTCATATGCAATAATATCGGCGCAATGATGGATTTATACTTTTCATATACAAAAGCTGCCACCAATCCGATAATAACTGCATAGGGTGCCTGTACCCAGTTACCATGAAAAACCCCAAATAAAACTGCCGATAAAATAACAGCCCATTTGACATTAACCATATCTTTCAATCGATTATATATGAGTCCTCTGAAAATCAATTCTTCCACAATCGGAGCTGTAAATCCTGCCGCAACAAATTGTACTGCCACACTGCTGTTATAAATTGCATTCTGTGCCCCACTATATGAGTCAATCATAAACTCAGGCATAAACATCTGTAAGACAGATACAAACATATTTGCCCATTCCATATTAAAAAAACCGAAAGGAATAATCAACAGATACAGCCATTTACTATTTAACTCAAATTTCTTAAAAGTATGAAATTCTTTTTTATCCTCAATATCCCTCTTCATAAAAATAATTAGTATAGGAATTGTAATCAATGAAGAAATCATTGTTAATACCAATTCCTTGCCATGCAATGTCTGTGCAATCAGTATATTAATTTCTTCCATGGAAGTAAATCCATTAAAATACCAATATGCAGCACATACTGTCTGTATCACATTGATTAACAGTATCTGTATTCCAATATATATCAGCATGGGATAAATCAATCCCCATATTTTTTTTACTAAGCCAGTACCTTTCAAAATACTCTCCTTACTCTATATAATCTAATAATTGCAAAGCAGTATCCACCACTGCAATGGCTCCAGATTCTGACATTTCCTTCTTATCACCATATCCATAAGTCACACCAAGACAACTGATACCAACAGCCGCTGCTCCTAAAACGTCAAAACTGGTATCTCCTACCATTATCATCTGCAATTTATCTTTTACCGGTAAAACTTCAAGAAGTGCATTCAATACATCTTCTTTCGTCTGTTTTCCTCCAATCAAATCAGCTCCCATTACAAAATCAAAATAATCGTCAACACCCAAAAATCTTAATACCTCTTCTGCTAAAGGCTGCGGTTTGGATGTTGCCATCGCAATTATCTTATCTTCTGCTTTCAGTCTGTCCAATAATTCTCTGACACCTTCATACAGACTGGTCTCATATATACCTATAGGAATATATCTTTCCCGATAGAACCGTACCGCATCTGTCCCCTGCTCTTCTGTCAGATGATAACTTTTCATAAATTCTGCTTTTAGTGGAGGACCTACAAAATGCTTTAAATTCTCTAAATCCTCTTCTATAATATTTAATTTTTCCAGTGCATATTGCACCGATTTTGTAATTCCTTCTCCCGAGTCACTAAGTGTCCCATCTAAATCAAAAATAATTACATCGTATTTTTTCATAATGACTTTATCCTATATATTTGTCTAAACTATTATATACTATATCACAAATGACTCTTGTTTTACAGCCACTTTTGTTTTATAATTTAATAAGCAAAAAAAGTTTGAGAGGTACAGAACAATGAGTCAAGCAAAAGTAGATAAGTACAAACAGGAAAAATATAACCGCAAAAATGTAAAAAAGAAATCTAATGTGAAAAAGATTTCCGGTTACATCGTTGCTACTTTAGTGGTTATTTTATTTATTGGTTATTTAGGTTATTCCGTTGCTGTAGCCACAGGTCTTTATACACCACCTGCTACAACGATTCATAGAGAGCTTTCTGATGCTGAAAAAGAAAGCATCCGTAATGTGATGATTCAGAATGGCAACTCTGATGTTAAGGTTACTACATCCGCTGCCAAAGAAAATACTACTACAGCAAAAACTGAAAAAACTACAAAATCTACAGAAAAAGAAACTACAGCAAAGAAATAAAATTTTTACTGTAAAATAAAGGGCGTTACACTGAAAAAGTGCAACGCCTTTTATTTTTACATTCTGTCCGGTGCCTCAAAGCCAAGTAAATCAAGACCTGTCTCTAATACACGCTTTGTCAGACTGATTAATGCAATATATCCTTTCTTCTTTACCTCATCTTCTTCTGCAAGAATCTTTGTTCCATGGTAAAAACGATTAAATGCATTTGATAAGTCATAAATATATGAACAAATCTTGTGAGGTGCAAGCTCCTTTGCTGCATTTTCAACAACCTCATTTACCTTGGCTATTTCAAGCATAAGCTGTAACTGTTCCACATTATCAGTATCTGTAATAGTTAAATTCTCTACTTGTCCACCTTCTGCTTTATACTTCTCAATGATTGATTTGATACGCACAATTGTATATAAAATATACGGTCCTGTATTTCCTTCAAAAGAAGCAAATCGTTCAATATCAAATACATAATCTTTGGATGCCTGATTGGATAAATCTCCGTACTTCAATGCCGCAAGGCCTACGATTTCCGAAGTTTTTCTTGCTTCATCTTCACTGACCGAACGATTTTCCATAATCTTATTATAAACAGCATCATTAATCTGTGAAATCAGATTTTCCAGACGCATCACGCCACCTTCACGTGTCTTGAAAGGCTTGCCATCTGCGCCATTCATTGTACCAAATCCAATAAAATTAAGCTCTGTCTCCGGTTTTACAATTCCTGCCTTCTTTGCCACACGGAAAAACTGTGTATAATGTAAATCCTGTCTCTTATCTGCAAGATATACATATTTGTTTGGCTGAAAATCCTGCTCTCTCTGAACTAATGTGGCAATATCTGATGTAGCATACAATGCTGCTCCGTCGGATTTTCGTACAATACATGGAGGGAGTTCTTTACTGTCTCCTTCCTCAGCAATATCTACGACTAATGCACCCTGACTTTCATATGCCAGTCCTTTATCAATCAAATCCTGAATCAATCCAGGAATATATGGCTGAGCATCGCTTTCACCCTTCCATAAATCAAACTCAACATTTAAATTATCATAATTTTTCTTTAAATCCACCTTTGACACATTCATAATATGCTGCCATAAAGCATGATAAGGAGCATATCCACTTTGTAATTTCAATGTTGCTTCATGAGCACGTTCTTTAAAAGATTCATCTTCTTTTG
>CANPET010000152.1 GCA_947573465.1 uncultured Eubacterium sp. | reverse complement strand
CAACGCACTAATACGTAATGCTTCTCCGGGTAAAGAATTTTCTCTGCTCATATAACTTCCAAATATCTCCATAGCTGCAATACCTAAACTCAGTGTAAAAAACGCCTGATTCATAGCTGCTGTTACAACATTACCAAAACCAATATCTTTTACTTTGTCCATACTTGGAATCAGATAAAATCCCAGACCTTTCGCCGCTCCGGGAAGCACAATACTATGCACTGCCAAAACAACAATTAATACAAGCAGTGCTGACATCATAAACTTGCTGATTTTTTCAACACCACTCTGTAATCCTTTTGAACAGACAAAAAATCCTAACACCACTGTCAGAACCATCCAGATTCCCATCTCCACCGGAGATGATAAGAGTTCTGAAAAAACATTTCCTATCGCTTCTGCATTCATATTCTTTTTAAATGTTCCTGTTGAAAATTTCAAAAAATATCCAACCATCCAGCCGGAAACTGTTGTGTAATACATCATCAGTAAATAACATCCTAAAATACAGAACCATCCATGAATATGCCACTTATGTTTTGGCTTTTCCAATGCTTTATATCCTAAAACAATACTCTTTTTACTTGCCCGTCCAATAGCAAGTTCCATTGTCAAAACCGGAACACCCATACACAACAAAAATACAAGGTACAATAAAACAAATATTCCACCTCCATTTTCTCCTGCCACATACGGAAATCTCCAAACATTACCTATTCCGATTGCACAACCTGCACTTACAAGAATAAATCCTAATCTCGACTTAAATCCCTCTCTTTTCATTATCACCTCGTATAGTTAATAATCTATTTTTACCATACTTTTCCTTTCCTAATTTTTTACGTTCTATTTCCAAGCTGCCAGAAAGCAACTGCACTGGCTGCTGCCACATTTAACGAATCCACACCATGGGACATAGGAATACATACTGTATAGTCACAACTTTCTATTGTACGCTTCTCCAACCCCTGTCCTTCTGTCCCTAAAATAATTGCCAACTGTTCCTCAGACATTAATTGCTCATTATCTATGCTTACTGAATCCTCGCTTAATGCCATAGCTGCTGTCTGAAATCCTAAATCGTGTAATAAATCAATATAAGATTTCTCATCCGTTTCTTCTATAAACGTCCATGGAATTTGAAAAACAGTTCCCATACTTACTCTAATTGCTCGCCGATATAATGGATTACTGCAAGCTGATGTCAGTAAAACAGCATCCATATTAAGGGCTGCTGCCGAGCGAAAAATTGCACCAACATTTGTGGGATTTACCACATTTTCTAATACAGCAATTCTTCTTTTTCCTTTACAAACTTCGTGTACACTAGGAAGTTTCGGACGATACATAGCACACAGCATACCACGAGTTAATTGAAATCCTGTAAGTTTTGTTAAAACATCAAACTCTGCTGTGTATACCGGAATGTTTCCACATCGTTCAATCAATTCCTTCGCCTGGGTCTCAATATGCTTTTTCTCCACCAAAAAAGAAATAGGAACACATCCTGCATCAAGCCCCCGCTCAATAACCAGCGGGCTCTCTGCAATAAACATTCCTTTTTCCGGCTCATGCCTGTTTAACAATTGATTTTCTGAAAGTCTGGCATATACATCTAATTCCGGTGCATCAAAGTCTGTTATTTTTATGATATTAGGCATTATCCCTTCTCCCATTATAATATTTTTTCCATTCCGATTTTCTGGACCTGAAGACCACATTTTTCGTAAAACTGCTGTGCCTGTTCATTACATGCCCACACATTTAAAGTCACATTATAGCAGCCGTTTTCTTTTGCTATTTTCAAAACATATTCGTAGAGTTTTCTTCCTATATGCTTTCCTCTCATTCCCTCTAACACACATAAATCATCTATGTATAAACTTTTTATATTTGTCAACAGATTGGAATGATTTTCCTGATAAATACAAAACGCATAGCCCAGCACCTTTTCCTCTTCTTCAGCAACAAATATTGGTCGGGTCTCATCCTTCAGTAATGCTGTTAATTCTTCTCTGGTATATTTCTTTTGACCTGGCTCAAATAAGTCTGGACGTTTGTCTGAATGAACCTTTGCCACCTGATATAGTAAAGTTTCTATCTGTGGAATATCTCTTATTTCTGCTTTTCTTATATTCATTGATTGCTGTTTCCTTTCTTTTATTTTTTGAAAAGTACATAATTCTCATTTTCAATGGTCGTATTGTCTAATAAGTGCTGAAAAATATCCTTATCAAAAAATTCACTGGCACATAACACTTCCATATCCATGCCTCTGTATTTTAAATAGTACAAGGTCTCATGAAACCCATTTCTCAAATAAAACTTTTTTCTTGTCTTTCTTTGTGCGATATTAGGCGCCTCTTCCTCAATGGCTTCTAAGTCTACCACTACTTGACAATTGGAATACTGCCCTTTAATAAGTGATAAGCCTTCACTTCCATATCCCATAGAGCGTTTGTCACTGTCGATTGCCAAAAAGAAAATATATGCAGCTTTTTCATCAGTTATCACTGCACAATACCCTACAAACTCATCCTTATCATAAAATGCCCAGATTTCAAATATATTCTCTTTAATCAAATCCTGCATTTGTTTTATTTCCATACGCTCTTCTTTTGGAAAAGCATTATTATTAATTTCTTCCCACTTATCAATTTGTTCAAAATCAATAGTGATTTTCTTCATATATAAATCCATTTTTCTCCAATACTACACCAACATTGCAGTGCACACTGTTATCTGTTTTCTTATCATTGGTTTCCTGCCCAGTATTATAACATAAGAATCGTATTAATCAAAATAACGGCAGCCTTACGACTACCGCTATCAATGTTTATATTATTAAAACTTGCTTTATTAATAGTTTTCTGCGTGTACTTCAAAGTAACTCTGTGGATGAGCGCATGTTGGGCAAATCTCAGGAGCACTTGTTCCTACTACAATATGTCCACAATTTCTGCATTCCCAAACCTTCACTTCGCTCTTTTCAAATACAGCCTTTGTTTCAACGTTTTTCAGCAATGCACGATATCTTTCTTCATGACTCTTTTCAATAGCAGCTACCAGACGGAACTTTTCTGCTAATTCAGGAAATCCTTCCTCTTCCGCTGTCTTAGCAAAACCATCGTACATATCTGTCCACTCATAGTTTTCGCCTTCTGCTGCTGCAGTAAGATTCTGTGCTGTGTCGCCGATACCATTTAATTCTTTAAACCACATTTTAGCATGTTCTTTTTCATTATTCGCAGTATCTAAGAAAAGGGAAGATATCTGCTCATATCCTTCTTTCTTAGCAACAGAAGCAAAATATGTATATTTGTTTCTTGCCTGTGATTCTCCAGCAAATGCTGCTTCTAGGTTTTTCTCTGTTTTTGTTCCTTCATATTTGTTTGCCATTGTATGTTCCTCCTGTTATTCTAAATTACTATAAATATTATACATTACTTTTTTAAATATTTCTATTCCTTTTTATTATTTACTTATTCCTTATATTTGTGTCTTTTTCCCTAATATGATAAAATGCTGAATAGAATCAGGAAAAATAATTTTTTAAATAAGTAAATGACAAATATTTTACTTTGATTTTAGATTCAGAATACTATAAATTTTATAAAGGAAACAGACAAATGTGGATTGCAGATAATTGGAAAGACTATGAGGTAATTGATACTTCAACAGGAGAAAAATTAGAGCGATGGGGAGACTATCTGTTGGTTCGACCGGACCCACAGGTTATTTGGAACACTCCAAAGAAAAATAAGGGGTGGCATAAACACAATGGTCACTATCATAGAAGCAATAAAGGTGGTGGGCAATGGCAGTTTTTTAACCTTCCCGAACAATGGACGATAGGTTACAAAAATTTAACTTTCAATCTCAAACCTTTTAGTTTCAAGCATACAGGACTTTTCCCGGAACAAGCTACTAACTGGGACTGGTTTTCAGATAAAATAAGGAATGCAGGAAGACAAATCAAAGTTTTAAACCTTTTCGCTTATACTGGTGGAGCGACTCTTGCTGCATTGGATGCAGATGCTCATGTTACTCATGTTGACGCTTCAAAAGGTATGGTTACCTGGGCAAAAGAAAACGCAGTTTCTTCCGGATTAGCAGATCGTCCTGTCAGATGGCTTGTAGATGATTGTGTTAAATTTGTAGAACGGGAAATCAGACGCGGAAATAAATACGACGGTATTATTATGGACCCGCCTTCTTATGGAAGAGGACCAAAAGGTGAAACATGGAAGATTGAGGAAAGCATCTTTCCATTTGTAGAATTGTGTACGAATATTTTAAGTGACGATCCTTTATTCTTCTTAATCAATTCCTATACTACCGGATTGCAACCAGCTGTACTCAACTATATGATTAGTACTGCAATTGTTCCAAAATTTGGTGGTAATGTGGAAGCTGAAGAAATCGGTCTGCCTGTAAGTTCTAACGGATTAATTCTTCCTTGTGGTGCTTCAGGACGATGGAGTAAATAAAAAGTTCTCCTTATATCTTAAGTCAAAAATAAAACGTAGCGCGATATTCTTTATCACGCTACGTTCTATTTTTATAGTTCTACTTCCTGAATCAGAAATTCCTTATCTCGCACATCTGCACAAACTGCCATAATATAAAGATTATCCAATTTCATCTGTAGTATCGCATATCCTGGATTGTCAATAATCTTTGGATTATCACCACTTAAATCAATCTCAAAAGAATTTAAAGGTTTCCTTAATCCAATCCCGATATTTTTTAAATATGCTTCCTTTATAGTCCAAATTTCATGAAATCTCTGTCTCTTTATATCATGGTTATCGTTTTCATTAATATAAGCACTTTCACTGGCACAAAAGTTTCTCTCCGCAATCAAAGAATTACTTTTTTCCATACGCTGTATATCAATACCAATATTATAATCCGATACAGCAATCACAACATAATTACCTGAATGAGAAATGTTAAAGGACATTTTTTCTTTT
>CANPET010000151.1 GCA_947573465.1 uncultured Eubacterium sp. | reverse complement strand
TAACGACCTACTCCCTTTCCAGGGGAGCCCCTTCAGCCACTTGGGTACTTCTCCAAGTAGTTGACTTCTTTTTTACTTATAAAAAATATATATTATTATTCAACCAAGAATAAACAATATATAAGCGGAGAAGGTGGGATTCGAACCCACGGTGGGACTAACCACACCGGTTTTCAAGACCGGCACCATAAACCACTCGGACACCTCTCCGTAACACGTCTTTTGTGACGTGCTTGACTATATTATCACTATTTTTTTTCACTGTCAACAACATTTTTTAAATTTCTACTTTTTTTATTTAATTATTTTAAAAGTGATTCTGCAACCAAAATATCTTCCGGGGTTGTTATCTTAATATTAGAATAATTTCCCTCCACAAACTTTACTTTATGGTTTGTAAACTGCTCAACCACCATAGCGTCATCAGTAATATTGTCAAAATCACTTTTCTGCATTTTATCATATGCAGTTTTTACCAATTCATACATAAAACTCTGAGGAGTCTGTGTAATCCACAAATAATTCCTATTCGGGGTATCAATTACTATCTTATCATCATTAATAATTTTGATGGTATCTTTTACCGGCATCCCGGCAACACATGCGCCATCCTTTATTGCACCTTCTATACACCGCTCTATGATGCTCTGCGAGATTAACGGTCTTGCCCCATCATGTATTAATACGATATCTCCCTTAACTTTCTCCAGTCCATTGTATACCGACTCATAACGTTCTCTTCCACCGGCCACAATATCTGTTACTTTCTCAAATCCATATCGTTCAATAATTTCTTTTTTACAATATTCAATATCTTCTTTCCCCGTGACCAAAATAATTTGATCTACTCCATATTCTTCAAATGCAAAAAGGGAATACCACAAAATTGGTTTCCCCTTTAGTTCCATGAACTGTTTTTTTGTACTGCTCTTCATACGGCTGCCACTACCTGCAGCCAATACTATCGCTGTCACTTTTCTCATATCGTACTCCATTCATTCAAATACTTTACTATCTTTCACCTAATTTCAAGTTAGGAATGGCATTCAAATCCCATCCATGTCTTACACCATTCATATATTCATAATATGCTGCCGAACCAATCATCACTGCATTATCTGTACATAAAACAGGAGACGGATGATAAAATTCAATCCCTCTTTTTTTGCATTCGTCGTGAAATGCTTTTCGAATAGCTGTATTAGAAGCCACTCCTCCCGCAATTGCCAGTTTTTTCATTCCTGTTTCTTCCATGGCAAGCATCGCTCTGGTAAGCAGTGTATCTACAACAGAGTTCTGAAATGATGCCGCAATATCCGCAGGATTTATTTCTTCGCCTTTCATCTGGGAAACATTCAGTTGATTTAACACTGCAGACTTTAATCCACTAAAACTAAAATCATAGATACTGTCTGTAATTTTTGCTCTCGGGAATTCATAGGCATGAGGATTTCCTTCCTTAGACACCTTATCAATCTTCGGTCCACCCGGATATCCTAAACCTATCGCTCTTGCTACTTTATCAAACGCTTCTCCTGCTGCGTCATCTCTGGTTTTTCCCAAAATTCTATACTTGCCATAATCTTCAACCACTACAAGATGTGTATGCCCTCCCGAAACAACAAGGCATACAAATGGCGGCTCAAGTTCTTTATTTTCTACATAATTTGCACAAATATGTCCTTCGATATGATGTACTCCTACCAGTGGAATATTTTTCGCAAAACAGATTGCTTTTGCTTCTGCCACGCCTACTAAGAGCGCTCCCACCAAACCCGGTCCATAAGTCACACCTACTGCATCAATATCATCTAAAGTAACTTCTGCATCAGATAATGCTTTCTCAATCACATGATTTATATTTTCAATATGCTTTCTTGAAGCAATTTCAGGTACAACTCCTCCATACAGTGTATGTAAATCAATCTGGGAAGATATCACATTGGACAATACCTCTCTACCATTTACAACAACTGCAGCTGCCGTCTCATCACAGGAACTTTCTATCGCTAATATTTTTATCTCTTTCAAAATAACACCTCTACTTAATCCTCGAACCGTAAATCTACTGACATTCCATCTTTCCCTGCCTTTGCATTCGGAAAAATCTCCGTCACCTCATCCATATAAAGCCACGGTTTCACCAATGACGGACTATAATGAGTCAGCCACATTTCTTTTGGTGCCGCTGTCTTTGCAATCGTAGCAGCCTCTTTGAATGTCATATGTTTATGTTCTATCGCCTTAGCTTCTTTATCAGGTTCACCATACATTCCCTCACAAATAAATAAGTCTGCCCCTGCTGCCGCGGTAACAATAGAGTCCACAGGTCTGGTATCTGTAGAGTATGTTACCTTTAATCCCTTTCGTGGTGCACCCATAACCATATCAGGAGTATAAAGATTGCCCTCCCATTCCACAGTTTCGCCTTTTTGCAGAACACTCCACTTATTAATAGGAATATCTAATTTCTTTGCTTTCTCTGCATCAAACTTTCCGCTTCTGTCTATCTCAATAGAATATCCATAACAGGTAACGTTATGTTTTACCTTAAATGCATTAATTCTATATTCCTCAAATTGAATCGTCTGTGCATTATCATTTAATTCAATAAAATGAATTTCAAAAGGAAGTTCCGGTGCAATCGTTCTTAAAGAATTCACCACACGTTCTAGCCCCTTTGGTCCAATCATGGTAAGTGGCTCTGTTCTCTCTGCATTTCCCATGGTTAACAATAACCCAGGCAAACCACTAATATGATCTGCATGGTAATGTGTAATACAAATGACATCAATCGGCTTAAAGGTCCAGCCTTTCTGCTTAATCGCAACCTGAGTTCCTTCTCCACAATCGATTAATATATTACTTCCGTTATATCGACACATCAAAGATGTGAGCCATCTTCTTGGAAGAGGCATCATCCCTCCTGTACCTAATAAACAAACATCTAACATTCCTGCCTCCTGGCGGGCAACTTAAACGAATTCATTATAATCTGCTTTCTCAACAGGATATTCAAAACTTTTTATGATTTCATCATAGCAAGACTCGCATAAATCAAATTTATGTCTTCTTCCATCTTTACCTGAAAAATAATCCCACCGATAGTCTACAGAAAAATTGCCCTCTCTTATTACTTCATTTTCAATCTTAATTTGTTTTCCACACTTATTACAATATAGCTCTGTTAAGCGTTCATCCTTATATACTCTCATACTTTCCTCCTAATGCAAATGTTTCTCACTCATTCCTTTTTGCACTTTACATAATATACAGAAATCCGTTATCAATTTCTTCGAAATCAGATATAAATCATTTTACATTTTTACAGAAAAAAATAATAGTGGAAAGTAATTCCCTTTATAGATTTTGTTTCCACATAATTAATGCGTCTTCTGTTGGCGCCTTATAATAATCTTTTCTGACTCCCGCCTCATAAAATCCCATACTTTCATATAAACCAATTGCCGCCTTATTCGTCTCACGCACCTCTAATGTTACCGTCTTAACGCCCCTCTTCTTCGCCTGAATGAGTACACACTCCAGCAAATGCTGTGCAATATGCTGTCTTCTGTAATCTTTTGCTACAGCAACATTAGAAATATCTGCCTCTTCTCCCAGAAAATATATTCCCAGGTACCCTGATATTTCTTCTTCCGTTTCTGCCACAATAAATAAAGTATCTTTTTCTTTCATTGAACTCTCAAACGACTCTCTTGACCACGGAGTTGAAAAAATATTTTTCTCCAACTCACATACCTGTTCCAAATCCGCCGATGTCATTTCCCTTATCTGTATCATATTTTTCAACCTTCCTATGTCTATAAACCTTTTGCAACACACTTAATGAGTGCTTTGTGCCATTTTTTCTTTTAGCTCTCTTTCTGCCTGCGACAATCTCAAGTACTCCGGCTTATGTGCACCTGCACTTTCATATTTTCCATCTTTGTAATAAATCTCAGCCAACGCTGCCACACTAGAAGCTCTATTTCTATTCATCGATGCCGGTGCATAATAATGTTCTGAACTCATCTTTGTTTCTATGGTCTCTTTCTGTGTATCAACACCATCTCCAAGAAACATAACCGGCATACCTATTTTATCTAATTCATATATCAGTTCATCAATCAAGAGAATACACTGTTCTTTAATTGTTATCATGTTCGTACCATCAAAGCGATAAATTCCGGTATACACTTGTCCTCTTCTGGCATCCATCATTGGACAGATAATATACTGAGAAGAAAACATATTGTATGCCATTGCATCCATAGTCGGAACATTAATAATTGGTTTATCTAATGCAAGTCCAAATCCCTTAGCTGTTGCACTGCCAATTCGAAGCCCTGTATATGAACCAGGTCCTCCGGAAATTGCAATAGCATCAATACTTTCCATATCTAATTCAATTGTTTTACGTATCTCATCAATCATCGGCAGCAAAGTTTGTGAATGTGTCTTTTTGTGATTAATTGTATATTCCCCATTTAATACCCCATCTGTTGTAACTGCCACTGTTGCAACCATTGATGAACTGTCAATTGCTAATATTCTCATATACTTTCTCCTGTAATATCTTTACAATTCATATTTTCATATCCATCAAGTGAAATCCTGCGATAATCCAATCCTTTTTCCAAATCTTTTTCTATAGTCACTTTAACTGCCTCTTCCGGAATCAGTTCATCTATTAACTTGGACCATTCAATCAGACAAACCCCTTCACCAAAAAAGTATTCTTCATATCCTATCTCGTACATCTCCTCCGGATCTCCGATTCTATATACATCAAAATGATATAAAGGAATACGCCCTTCGTCATAGACTTGTACAATCGTAAATGTAGGGCTGTTGACACTTTCCTCAATGCTTAAGCCTTCTGCAAACCCTTGTGTAAAAACAGTCTTACCTACCCCCAAGTCTCCATCTAAGCAAAAAATCTGTCCGGGCATTGCATCTTTTCCTAGTTTCCTGCCTAATTCAAATGTCTCTTTTTCTGACATTGTTTCAAAAATCATATTGCCTCCACGAGCCTCTTTATATACTCAAAAAATTTTCCTGACATTTCCATTATATAA
>CANPET010000150.1 GCA_947573465.1 uncultured Eubacterium sp. | reverse complement strand
GTAAATTCTCCTGATTGTTGTTTTCCACTGTGCTATCTCCTTTATCGTATTCTTAATAAATAATGAAAAAGAATCTTTAATATAAAGATTCTTTTTCATTTTATCATAATTTGATAAATTAATATATATTTTTTTACGATTTCACAAAGTTTACACTTCTGTAGTGTAATTTGGTGCCTCTTTTGTTATATGAATGTCATGTGGATGACTTTCATTTAATGAAGCAGCTGAAGTCTTAACAAACTTACCTGTCTCTTTCAAAGTTTCAACATCTTTTGCTCCACAATAACCCATACCAGAACGTAAACCACCCATTAACTGGAATACTGTATCTTCAATGCTTCCCTTATAGGCAACACGACCTTCAACACCTTCCGGAACAAGTTTCTTTGCATCAGACTGGAAATATCTGTCCTTGCTTCCATTTTCCATTGCTGCGATACTTCCCATTCCTCTGTAAACTTTATACTTACGCCCCTGGAATAATTCAAACTCGCCCGGTGCCTCATCACATCCGGCAAACATAGAACCCATCATACAAACACTACCACCGGCAGCAATTGCCTTTACAATGTCTCCTGAGAACTTGATACCACCATCTGCAATAACTGGCACACCATATTCTTTTGCTACCTCATAACAATCCATAATCGCTGATACCTGAGGAACACCTATACCTGCAACCACACGTGTTGTACAGATAGAACCTGGTCCGATACCTACCTTAACAGCATCTGCTCCTGCTTCAATTAAATCTCTTGTAGCCTCGCCTGTTGCAACATTTCCAGCAATAATCTGTAAATCAGGATATTCTGATTTAATCTTCTTTAATGTGTTAAAGATATTTGCTGAATGTCCATGGGCTGAATCAATTACAATAACATCAACCTTTGCTTCAACCAATGCCTTTACTCTGTCCATAACATTTGCAGTAATACCTACAGCAGCACCACAAAGCAGTCTTCCCTGCTCATCCTTTGCTGACAATGGATATTTAATCTGCTTTTCAATATCCTTAATTGTAATAAGTCCTGCCAGATTAAAATCATCATCAACAATTGGTAATTTTTCTTTTCTGGACTTTGCCAAAATTGCTTTTGCCTCTTTTAATGTAACACCAACTTTTGCTGTAATTAATCCCTCAGATGTCATAGAATCTTTGATTAACTTTGTTCCATCTGTTTCAAATTTCAAATCGCGGTTTGTAATAATACCTACCAATTTCTTTCCTACAACAATTGGAACACCTGAAATTCTGAATTTTGCCATCAAGTCATTTGCATCCTTTAATGTATGTTCTGGAGTCAAATAAAACGGATCAGTGATGACACCATTTTCAGAACGCTTAACCTTATCTACCTCGTCTGCCTGCTGCTCAATTGTCATATTCTTATGGATAATACCTATACCACCCTGTCTAGCCATAGCAATTGCCATTCTGTGTTCTGTAACTGTGTCCATTCCCGCACTCATCATAGGAATATTTAACTTAATCTTTTTTGTAAGATGTGTAGTTAAATCCACCATATTTGGTGTAACCTCTGAATACTGAGGTACTAAAAGCACATCATCAAATGTTATTCCTTCGCCAATAATTTTACCCACTGATTTCTTCCTCCTTGCATTTAATTATGAAAAGCGCAAATATAATTCGCGCTATTTTATCGAAAATACTAACACAAAAAAGCGACACAGTCAATGACTATATCGCTTTTATAGACAAAAAATCTTACAACCTTACAGCGGCTGCTCTTTTATTCAGCCTTAACCACAATATTGGGTCTGACATGATGCATAGCCTCAATTACTTTTTCGTTTGGTTCAAACAATACCTTTACCTTGCCATTTGCATTATTAATTATCATTGCATACACAGTATTTATTTTTCCACCTGCGGAGTAATCTTTTACTGTAGCATTCATAGAAGCCCGAACAACTTGTTCTGACATAACCGGAGCAATAACTTCTGCCTCTTTGATATCATAATTGGCAATATTCTTCCTTTTGCTCTGTCCCATAATCTTATCTACAGTTAAATCTCCATTTAAAAGTGAATATTCATATTCTACACTGGTATAAGACCAGACCATATAGGAAGCATATCCCAGTAAAACTGTAAGAGTAAAACCTAATATACCTAGCCAAAGTATACTCATCACACCAATAAGAACAATGAAAATAGAGAGTATACGCAATAGTACTCCTGATATACTAGTTCTTCTCTTAACAATCTGTTCTACAAAAACCTCATCCATAAACGCCTCCATTATTCAACAGATACAATATAATAATACACCGGCTGTCCTCCCGGATAAACCTCTACTTCAAGGTCTGGAAGTGCCTCTGTAATCTTTTCTGAAAGTGCTTCTGCATCTTCACTTGTCACACCCTCTCCAAAATATATACTGACAATTTCTGAATCTTCATCCTGCATTTCTTTTATCATTTCAACCGTAGTATCTGCAATATCTTCTCCAACAGCTAACATTCCTGCATCACCGATACCCATAATATTGCCTTCTCTAATTTCTTTATCATCAATCACTGTATCTCTGACTGCATATGTTACTTCACCTGATTTCACATATGACATACTGTCTATCATTGCTTCTTTATTTTCGTCCGGTGTACTATCCTCTATAAATCCAATCATAGCAGAGATTCCCTGAGGAATCGTCTTTGATGGAATAACAATCAGATTCTTATCTTCCACTAAACTTTCAGCTTGGTTTGCAGCCAAAATAATATTTTTATTGTTTGGTAAAACAAATATATTTTCTGCATTTACTCTGTCTACAGCATTAAGTATATCCTCTGTACTAGGATTCATCGTCTGTCCACCGGAAATAATGTAGTCAACATTTAATCCTTTGAAAATTTCATCTAATCCTTCACCTACAGAAACTGCAATAAATCCATATTTCTTCTTTGGCTCATTTGCTTTTGCCTGTTCTTCCTCGGCTTTCTGCTGTTCTGCCATCTTCTGAGCATTTTTAATTAATCTCTCATGATGCTCTTCTCTCATATTGTCTATCTTCATTCTGGATAAAGAACCATATGTTAATGCTCTTGTAAACGCCTCACCAGGCTGATTGGTGTGAACATGCACTTTTACAATTTCATCATCTGCAACAAGTACAATAGAATCACCGATAGACTCTAAAAAGTCTTTGAAAGATTTCTCTTCATCTTCGGACATTGGATTATCAAGATTAATAATAAACTCTGTACAATAGCCAAACTTAATATCTGCCTCATCTAACGGAATATCATCAGTAACGATACTTGTACCTGTGCTGACAGTCTCTAATGTATAATCAACTTCTTTTCCCATGAGAGCATCATATGCCCCCTTAATAACAACCATAAGTCCCTGCCCACCGGAGTCAACTACTCCAGCCTGTTTTAATACAGGAAGCATCTCTGGTGTCTGACTTAATACATAATCACCATGTTTGATAATCTCATCAATAACAAAAGATAAATCCTCACTCTCACCAAGCATTTCACAAGCCTTATCTGCCATACCTTTAGCCACTGTAAGAATTGTACCTTCTTTTGGTTTCATAACTGCTTTATATGCAGTCTCTACCGCTCTGACACATGCTTTGGAAAGAACTTCCACATTAATTTCATCATATTTTTTAATTTCTCTGGTAAATCCTCTAAAAAGCTGGGATAAAATAACACCTGAATTTCCTCTGGCACCTCTGAGAGAACCGGTAGAAATAGCCTTTGCCACTGTCTCCATAGTAGGTTCTGCAATGGCTCCTACTTCATTTGCAGCTGACATAATTGTAAGTGTCATATTCGTTCCAGTATCTCCATCCGGCACTGGGAATACATTTAATTCATTAATCCATTCTTTTTTTGCTTCAAGATTTTTTGCGCCTGCAATAAACATCTTCTGTAACATCTGCGCATCAATTACATTTATTTCCAAAATTTTATCCTCCTAAGGGTAAGACTGATTAGTCAATTGTTCTTACGCCTTCAACAAATATATTGACTTTTTTCACTGTCATGCCAGTGAACTCTTCTATTTTATATTTCACACTTGAGATAATATTATCTGCGATTGTGGCAATATTAACACCATACGCTACAATAATATGAAAATCAATTAAAATCTCATTATTTTCGTTTATCTCTACATTTATTCCTTTTGTTGAACTATCTTTCTTTAGTAATCTGACCAGACCATCTTTCATGCTGACCATCGCCATACCTACAATTCCAAAACATTCATATGCTGTCTCACCTGCGTATTTTGCGATAACTTCCGGACTAATTAATATTTGTCCCATTTCAGTATTCATCTTACCTTTCATATATGTTCCTCCTTCATGAGTTTATTTACATATTAGTTTACACAGTTAGGGCTATTATACTCTGTTTGGAAAAAAAAGACAATAGCGAAAGATAGAGCTGTGCATAAATAGAAAAAGAGTGTGATTCAAAAGTTTACTTTTGATACACACTCTTTTTCTATTTATATAGAGCGAAGCTCGGTAGTGAGATGGAGCCCGCAGGGCGATATCGAACTAGCACAGCTCTCTATCTATCTAGAGCCAAACTCGGTAGTGAGATGGAGCCCACGGGGCGATATCGAACTAGCATAACTCTATATCTATATAGAGCGAAGCTCGGTAGTGAGATGAAGCCCACAGGGCGAAATCGAACTAGCACAGCTTCTGATAACTCTATGCGCGTTCTACTTTTCCTGATTTTAAACAAGATGTGCAAACGTACATCTTCTTTGCTCCGCCTTCAGTTTTTACCTTAACAGACTTTACGTTTGACTTCCACATTTTGTTTGTTTTTCTATGTGAATGACTCACTGCGTTTCCAAAATGAGCACCTTTACCGCAAATACTACATTTAGCCATAATAGCACCTCCCTTGTATAAATTAGGTCAAACTACTCTTTCGACCTGACACAAAGGCTATCATAACAGAGTTGAAAAGAAAATGCAAGTATTTTCTGACACAAAACTCCTTGAACTTTCCTAACACAAAACTTCTGTAACTTGTAAAACTAAATTCCACCCCTGTATTACCAAACATGGAATTAACTAT
>CANPET010000149.1 GCA_947573465.1 uncultured Eubacterium sp. | reverse complement strand
TCTCTCTTCCAGATTAATGTGTATAATTTTATACTCCGGATGTTCTGTTAAAAATTCCCGTACTTCTTTTTTATACTGTCTAAATTTTCCCGGATACATAGGACACATATGATAAACTTTTCCACCAAGACTCTCTATCTCATCTTCATATGCTGCACGGTAATCTCGATTCGTTAGGAAATCAAACTTAATCACATCTCTATTTATATTTCGCATGTAATTCATAATCATTGCTTCGGCACCACCACGATCCATTACCGTATCCAGCACCAGCACATGTATTGGTTTCATTTGTATTATCTTTCCTTTCTAACATTTTTCGTTAATCTCTATACCTTTCAATGATTCCTGTTTTATCATTTGGCTCGTTTATTTACTACAAACAAATTATTCTCTCCTACAATTTCATAGTTTCTTCTCAGTAGCATATCTAATCTATTTCTTCTATTTTTTCTCGTAATTATATACTTTGCCTTGCATGACTTTATTTCTTCCTCAAATTCCATCCTCATTCTCTTATCTACTACCCCTTGCAAATCTTGCAAAAAGCAATATTTATAACACGGAACTTTACCCGTTACTAAATAATACGTTGCTTCGACATTATACGCAACAACAGCATTCTTGGCACTATCTGGTATCATACTGTCAATTTCTTTTGCTTCTCTCTCATATACTTCCATATAATTACCAGTATGTTTTTCATAATTTTCCTTTATCAACAAAGCATTCTTACCTAAAATTACTATAATTGACATCAAACACATTGCTGCCATATGCCATTTCCCCCTAACCATGTCACGAGTATTGCACAATATACTGATTCCCATCGCAATCATAGGAATCCACACAACAAGATAATGTGGATATGGTCTTAACACAAATGCCATTATAATAGAGACACCACTCATAAGCAAGAGACTTATCGACAATCTTTTATTTTTTTTAACATAAAAGATGCTAACAATCAATACCAAAATTAGCGGAACAGAATATACTAACATCTTAATATGCTCTATGATGCTAACCGAGTAACTTCCTCCGGTAACATAAAATATATTCTTCACGTTATACAATATCGTTCCATACAGCATCTCATATAATGCTCCGTGAGCATAAAAATATATAACAAATGGCAATGTAATTACGATTGCTCCAATAAAAAATGAGATTGCGCTTTTTACTATTTTCTTATAATTTCTTTCCTCAAAAAATATTAATGTCATTAATGCTATAAATACAGGCATAAAATTTGTTACTCTGGTCAGCGAGCATACTGCAAATGTAATTCCAGATAAAAAATAATATTTCTGCTGATATTCTATTTCTTTATATATACATTTAAAAATATAATATAGGCTCCATGTAATTAATGGAAGGCAATATTCCTCTGTCAGATTCCCACCATCAAAATATATATTAATAATAAATAAACTTGCTATCGTCCATATCATACTGGCTTTCTCTTTTAAAAGAAGTCTAAATATTCTATATATTCCGCACAGGGTACATAACAAACATACTATTTGAACAGCAAAAACTCCTAACTTGTCATATGTAATCTGACATGCCAGCCATTGAACAAAAAAGATGAAGGGTCCTTTATGGTCAAAAAATTGCTTATAAGGAATTCTCCCCTTATCCCACAACTGTCCTGTCAATCTAAAAATAGATGAATCTTTCGAAGTAAAACCAGAAAGTGGTGATGTCTCCCAAGAAAAGAATAATAAAAACATAAATGCTGCCATACAAAATATGAAAATCTTTACAATTCTCTTTTCCGTAAGGTAGTTTTTTATTTTAACTGACAACACTTCCATCTGCCACATCTTCTCTGACCACTACTCCGGCACCAATAGTACAATTATCTCCAATGTGCACACCCTTACATATCACTACATTGGTCCCAATCCAGCAATGCTTTCCAATTATAGTCTCTGCTACACTATATCCCTGCTCTTTAATTGACTCACTTTCATCCCTAAATCTGTGATTATGATCATACACATGACTATTGGAACCAAAGATTGTACCTTCCCCGATACATACATGTTCCAAAGCATTCAGGGAACAGCCATTATTAAAAAAGCAGTTCTTACCTATCTCAATCTTACCATTTCCTTCAATAGCAATATGAAAATCATGTCTCCAGGTAGTTCCCTTACCAATCTGAAGTTTCTTACCAAAGATAATCTTATATACTATTTTCTTAATAATAGCCTTTATATGACACCAAATCTTAATAATCTTCATTTTAATTACCTTTATCTCCCAATGAATCTTATTCACATGTTACTTTACAGCTTTCAGCCGCTTATCTAATTCCTCAGTGTAGAGCTCCTCATACTTTTCCACCAGCCATCCACTGTTAAAATGATTAATTATAGCGTTATAAGCATGGTCCACAATCCTCTGCTCTATTCCCTCTTGTTCCAGTCTTCGGATTACCTCTACAAACTCTTCTAAATTATTGCAGATATATCCTGAATGATTATTTCTAATAACATCACGATTTCCCACAACATTACTCACAACACATATTTTTTTCATATACATCGCCTCAAGTAATGATATCGGAAGTCCTTCATATCTTGATGCAAGAATAAACACATCATAACTTTTTGCATTACTTAATGCCTGTCCGTTTTCTAACCATCCGGTTATCTTGATATTCGGACTGCTTAATTTTTCCCGTCTCTCTCCATCTCCTATCCAAACAAACTGAATATGCGGAAGCCTTTTTGCAATCTCATTAAACAAAGTTGGGTTTTTTTGATAATCAGCTCTTCCTACTGTATACACTGTAAATTTGTGATTTTCATCCCTTTTAATCTCTTCCGCAGACTCAATTAAATTTTGAATCTTATTAATATTAATTCCGTTACTTATAAATGTAGATTTTTTAGCAATCTTTTTGCCCTGCTCCCATTCACTTTCTCCACACGCCACGGTTATACAATTTCGTTTTCCACATATTTTTTCAATAACCTTATAGATTTTTCTTTTCAATCCGGAAATATCCTGCATCAGAAAACTGTAACCATGAGGCGTAAAAAACATTGTATACTTTCTGCCACTGAATATCATTCGACCTATAGCACCCGCTTTCGATGAATGCATATGAATAATATCCGGCTGCACTTCCTTTACAATCTTTCGCAATTCAAAACCGGCACTTAAATCTTTCACCGGATTTAATCCTCTTGTAAAATTATTTACTTTCACTAATGATACACGTTCATCAAAATAACTCTCATAATTCTCTGGCGTTTCACTTCTGATTCCAAGGGCAATGGTCACGTCAAAATCTTCACACATTCCATTTGCCAGTTCTACCAAATATGTAAAAACACCGCCACCCATGGCTTCAACAATATGTAAAATCTTCCTCTTCTCTTTCATTTGTATACCCCATCAATCCTGTTTACTATACTAAAATTTAAATGTGTCTTTTAATCCCTTCATTAATTTGTCCTTATCACTTAATTTAAGCGAGGTCCCATCTTCCATCATATATCCTTCTGGAGAAGCACTGCCCTGATACTCTCCTTTTACATCCGGCCACTCAATGCCCAGATCAGGATCATTCCAAGCAATACCACCTTCATCCCCTGGATGATAAAAATCTGTTACCTTATAGCAAAACTCTGCTTCATCGGACAATACTAAAAATCCATGTGCAAAACCTGCCGGTACATAAAACTGCTTTTTGTTTTCGTCTGACAAACGAATTCCATACCACTCACCATATGTCTCAGAGTCTTTCCTTAAATCTACAGCCACATCAAAGACTTCACCTTTTATTACTCTGACAAGCTTTGCCTGTGGAAATTGTTTCTGATAATGTAATCCTCTCAACACCCCCTTTGTACTCATAGATTGATTGTCCTGAACGAAAACGGCATCAATCCCTGCTTTTTTCATATCATTCTGATTATAAGTTTCCATAAAATATCCTCTTTCATCCCCATGTACTGTTGGTTCAATAATAACCAAATCTTTTATATTTGTTTTTGTCACCTTAATCTGTCCCATAATTTATACATTCCTTCATATACTTATTATTTTAATATTTCATGGATATATCTCGCTACTGCATCCTGCCATGCCGGTA
This sequence comes from uncultured Eubacterium sp., assembly GCA_947573465.1. Lineage (GTDB taxonomy): Bacteria > Bacillota > Clostridia > Lachnospirales > Lachnospiraceae > Eubacterium_G. The sequence continues at coordinate 987 of CANPET010000149.1, read as the reverse complement.
ATGGTTCAAATCCGTTTTCTTTCAGTTTTCCTTTTTCCATTCTACTATTAGATGGACGTTTTGCCTTGGATGGATACTGTTCACTACCTACCGGCACTACTTCAACATGATTATATTTATCATCTATTTTACCAGCCTGCTTCATTATTTCTACTGTAAAGTCATACCAACTGATAAATTCTCCCTCATTTGACGCATGATATATACCATATTTATCACTTTCTGCCATGTCAACCAATAACCGTGCCAAATCATAAGTATATGTAGGACTTCCAATCTGATCATTTACAACGGTTAATCTGTCATGTGTTTTTGCTAAGTTTAGCATTGTCTTTATAAAGTTCTTTCCATTTTTCCCAAAAACCCATGATATTCTTACAATAAAATATTTGTCCATTATTTTCTGAATAGCAATCTCCGCCTCAGACTTTGACTTACCATAAACATTTAATGGATTGTGTTCATCCTCCGTTTTCCAAGGCTCTTCACCCTGTCCGTCAAATACATAATCGGTACTTAAAAATAGTAGTTTTGCATTAATCTTTTTACATTCTTCTGCAATATATTCAGTTCCTGTTTTATTTACTGCAAAAACTTTCGGAATATTCTCCTCTTCCTCCGCTGCATCCACCGCTGTCCACGCAGCACAATGAATTACCACATCCGGAGTTTCCTTACCAAATACTCTGCTTACTGAAGTCTTATCTGTAATATCCATCTCTTCAATATCTACACCAACCGCTTCATATCCCCGCTTTTCTAATTCATTAACTACATCAAAACCTAATTGTCCTTTTACACCTGTCACTAAAAACTTCATTATTACTCCTGCTATTTTATAAAAGGGAGAACGAAATAATCTTTGTCTCCCCTTTCGATGTCTATTATATTTCTATGCTCTATCTTTCTCTACATACATTTTTTCAAAATAATTCTGATACTCTCCACTGATAATATTCTCCCACCATTCTTTATGATTTAAATACC
>CANPET010000148.1 GCA_947573465.1 uncultured Eubacterium sp. | reverse complement strand
TTTATTTCGATACGTCAAAGTTAAAAGAATATTATACACTTTCCAGCCATAATGAAGAGGAACTTATGGTAGGGGTAAGAGATGATGTAGATGAAGATGAAAATAAGAAAAACAAAACAGATTTTGTTCTTTGGTTTACAAAATCAAAGTTTGACAATCAGGAATTAAAATGGGATAGCCCATGGGGTGTAGGTTATCCTGGATGGCATATCGAATGCTCATGCATTAGTTTAAAACATCTTGGGGAGAACCTTGATTTACACTGCGGTGGAATTGACAATATATTCCCACATCACACGAATGAGATTGCACAGAGTGAGGCATATCTGGGACATAAGTGGTGTAATTACTGGTTCCATGTACATCACTTGAATGATAAAAGTGGAAAGATGAGTAAGTCAAAGGGTGATTTTCTTACTGTTTCATTATTGGAAGAGAAAGGATACGATCCTATCGTTTATAGAATGTTCTGCTTACAGTCACATTATAGAAAGCCTTTGGAATTTAGTTATGAAGTGCTTGATTCTGTGGCAGCAGGATATAAAAAGTTAAGAAATCGAATTGCAAAGTTAGACGCCAGTGGTGATGTGGATACAAATTTGGCTGCTGAGTATAAGCAGAAATTTATAGAAGTGGTAGGGAATGATATGAACACTGCTTCCGGTATTACTATGGTATATGATGTGCTGAAGGTAGATACAAATGATGCAACAAAACTTTATATTATTAAAGATTTTGATTATGTATTGTCTCTAAATCTTACTGCAGGTGAAATTGTAAATGAACAGCAGACATCTGTAGATGGCGAGATGGAAACATATATTATGGAAATGATTGAAAAGCGTGCTCAGGCGAAAAAGGACAGAGATTTTGCCACAGCGGATTCCATTAGAGATGAGTTAGCATCAAAAGGAATTATACTGAAAGATACTAGAGAAGGAACAACATACGAAATTCAGTAGGAAAGTCAGAAAATTTTATGGATAGAGATTTGTTTAATATCATAAAACAGAATATGGAGCTGGAAGAGATTAATATCATTGATTATTCTCCATTGACATTGGCTTATATTGGTGATGGTATTTATGAGGTCATTGTTAGAACAGTAATTGTTGATGAGGCGAATCGTCAGGTCAACAAGATACATAAAGCAGCTTCCAATCTGGTAAAAGCAGAAACACAGGCAAAAATGATTCATTTTATTATGGATGATTTGACAGAGGAAGAAGTGAAAATCTATAAGCGTGGACGAAATGCGAAGGCTGTAACAAGAGCGAAGAATGCATCGATGTCAGACTATAGAACAGCTACCGGATTTGAAGCACTGATGGGATGGCTTTATCTGACAGGACAGTCCGAAAGAATGATGGAGCTGATTAAAAAGTGCATTACGTGTATAGAAAAGGCGAGGTAAATTGTGAGATACGAAGAGTTTGTAATAGAAGGAAGAAATGCTGTAATTGAAGCTTTTCGGGCAGGAAAGACAGTGGATAAGTTATTTGTCTTGGAACATTGTAAGGAAGGGTCTATGAACACTGTTTTACGAGAGGCAAAAAAGCATGATACAGTGATTCAATATGTAAAAAAAGAGCGGTTGGAGCAGATGTCAGAAACAGGAAAACATCAAGGTGTAATTGCCTATATTGCAGCGTATGAGTATGCAACTGTTGATGATATTTTAAAGAGGGCAGAGGAAAAAGGTGAGTCACCATTTGTTGTGATATTAGACGATATTGAAGATCCACACAATTTGGGAGCGATTATCAGAACTGCAAATCTGGCTGGAGCGCATGGAGTAATTATTCCAAAGCATAGAGCAGCGGGACTTACTGCTACTGCGGTGAAAGCATCGGCAGGAGCAATTAATCATACACCAGTAGCAAAGGTTACAAATATCGCAAAGACCATAGAGGAATTAAAAGATAGAGGCTTATGGTTTGTTTGCGCAGATATGGGTGGAACCACTATGTATGAATTGGATTTGAAAGGTGCAATCGGTTTGGTAATTGGAAATGAAGGAAAAGGTGTCAGTCGTCTGGTAAAAGAAAAATGCGATTTTGTGGCATCAATACCTATGTTTGGGGATATTGATTCACTCAATGCATCCGTGGCAGCAGGAGTGCTGGCATACGAGATAGTGCGACAAAGAATAAATTAATTATTTGAAATAAGTTAAAAAGATGTTCAATGGAGCATCCTTTTTTGCGTTTTATGAAAAAAAATTGACGAATTTTATTAAAATAGATATAATAAGAACAAACGTTCGAGGTGGAGCAATGGAGATTTTAGAGAATTTAAATGAGGAACAATTAGAAGCAGTAACATCTACAGAAGGCTTTGTACGAGTGATTGCCGGAGCAGGTTCAGGAAAGACACGTGCATTGTCTCATAGGTTTGCATATCTGGTAAATGAACTTGGAATTTTACCAGGTAATATTTTGTGCGTTACATTTACGAATAAGTCTGCTAATGAGATGCGCCAGCGTATTCATAATTTAACAGGTGACAGTGATACGGGGTATATCAATACTTTTCATGGATTTTGTGTATCTATATTGCAGGAGGACAGTTATGCTGTTTCTTATCCGAAAAGTTTTCTTGTTTTAGATAATAGTGATATAGATTCTATGCTGAAAATTATATATGAGGAGCGAGGTCTGACACTGCGTGATAAGACTTTTAGTAAAGCAAGAGATATGATAGAGATTAAGAAGTTAATGAAAGAGCCGGAATACTATCATCATATGATAAACATGTCTCTTGAAAAGCTGAAAGAAAAATATGAGAATGCAAAAACAACAGATGATATTATATTTTGGGGATATTTATATCAGGAAAAGAAGTGCTTTGGACTAGATTATAATGATTTAATTAAGTTTTCTTTATATATTTTTGAACAATATGAAGATATTAAATTGAAATGGCAAAAGCGTTTGGAATACATTATGATTGATGAGTTTCAGGATATTGATGCATTACAATACCAGTTAATGTGTGTATTATGTGATTATCATAAGAATTTGTTTGTGGTAGGAGATACGGATCAGACCATATATACATGGAGAGGAGCTAATGTAAAATATCTTCTTGATTTTGACAAGAATTTTGCAGAAACGAAGACGATTATGATGATGAAAAACTATCGTTCTACACCGGAGATATTGTCTGTAGCGAATTCTTTGATTTCTAATAATGTACATAGAATTGAGAAAGGTCTCGTTCCTATGTTAGAATCAGGAAATAAGGTCGTCTGTTATCATGGCAAAAGTTCTGTTTTCGAGGCAGAATGGATTGCAGATAAAATACAGGAATTGCATTCTGATGGAGTAGGCTATAGGGATATTACAGTGTTATACCGGGCTCATTATGTAACAAGAGCAGTGGAAGAAGCATTAATGAAATATAAGGTGCCATATAGTATTTATAGTGGTGTACAGTTTTTCGGAAGAATGGAAATAAAGGATATATTGTCTTATTTAAGAATGATAGCATATCAGGACGATTTATCTTTTCTTCGGATAGTAAATGTTCCAAAAAGAAATATAGGAAAAAGACGAATAGATTTTTTAAAAGAATATGTCGACAAGAATCAATGTACGTTGTATGATGCTTTGAAAATAAATATTGATAACGAAATTTTTGCAGGTACAAAGGCTAAAAGTTTTATTAGTCTGATTGATAATTTTATGAAAGAATATCATGAAAGACCAGTTTCTGAGTTATTATCTTCTATATTAGATAGTAGTGGGTATGAAAGAATGTTACGAACAGAAGGAAGTCAGGAAAGACTGGATAATCTGGCTGAATTAAAGCAGTCTATTTATGAATATGAGACCACTTGTGGTGAGGAATGTACGTTAGAGCATTATTTAGACCATATTGCGTTATTTTCTAATATGGATGTAGCTGATACTGGTGATAAAGTAAAATTAATGACAGTTCATGCGGCAAAAGGATTGGAATTTCCCTATGTGTTTTTGTGTGGTATGAATGAAGGAGTCTTTCCATCCAGGAAAATCAAAACAATGGAAGGAATGGAAGAAGAAAGACGATTAGCTTTTGTTGCTATTACCAGAGCAGAGAAACAATTATACATAACGGAGGCAGAGGGTTATAATTTTGACAGGACACCCAGATATCCTTCCAGATTTATTTTAGATATTGATGAAAAGTTATTAGATTATGTGGAAAAACCAAGTGAAGGATTGGTGAAAGAGGCAAAAGACTATATCAATTTAAGAAAAAGATTTTTAACGGATGTTGAAATCGAAAAAATTAAAGAAGGAGATATCATAGAGCATAAAGTTTTTGGAAAAGGAACTGTTTTAAAGAGAGATGAAGAGAATAGTGCATATTTAATACAGTTTGAAAGAATGGATACACCAAGAACAATATCCTTTCGGGTTTCACTAAAACTGGTAACATAAAAGACAAATTTATACTTAGTGTATAATCTGATTTTTTATATTTGAAATCTTGCCAAATTGTGTTCATTATGATATGATTTTAAAGTCGTTTGACAAGCTGCTATGGCTCAGGAGGTAGAGCGTCGCCTTGGTAAGGCGGAGGCCACGGGTTCAAATCCCGTTAGCAGCTTGCGCGTAGCAATAAAGCCACGCATAAACAAAAAAAGAAAAGAATTTTTTGAGCTTGCTCAAAAAGAATCTTTTCTTTTTTTGTTTATATGCGGCGAATGCCGCGACCGAGACGGAGCAAAGCGAAGTCGAGGTGCGTGACTTTAATATGTTAGAGTCTAAATAAAATATATGCGGCGAATGCCACGACCGAGACGGAGCGAAGCAAAGTCGAGGTAGCGTGGCTTTAGTGACAGAGATAGAAAAAGTAGCCTATATTTATTGACAAAAATGTCATATGTGGTAAGATAAAATACTAGAGATTGAGAAAAGAGGAAATACATATGAATAAGAAAGTTTTATCAGTATTAGTTGACAATACATCAGGTGTATTAAACAGAATTGCCGGACTATTCAGCAGAAGAGGATATAACATCGACAGTTTAACGGTGGGTGAAACAGAGACTCCATTATATTCAAGAATGACTATCGTTGTAACAGGCGATGATGCTATATTAGAACAGATTATTAA